>DASXDG010000363.1:0-46275 GCA_036490795.1 Streptosporangiaceae bacterium | reverse complement strand
GGCGCTGATGACCGGCGCGTACAAGCCCGCTCCCGGTGAGCGCGTCGCGGTCGTCATCTCCGGAGCGAACATGAACCCTACCCAGCTTGACGGGTGACTTGGAACACGCGCGGACAGGTGCGTGTTCGCGGGTGGCGGCGTTTGCGCCCGGGCGCTGGTGCTGTCCTGCGCGGCTGGCGGGGTGATCAGCGCGCTACCGTGACGGCGGCGGCGCGGCTGGGACAGGGAGGGGCACTCGCTGGTCCGGGTCTGCTGTGATCGGCCCTGCCGGGGGGCCCGGGTTGGGGCTTTGCCTGTGAGCCGTATACCCATAGCGGGCGAAACGGGCGCGGAAACAGTCACCTGACAGGCAAAGTGAGCGGACCAGCCGGAGAACATGGCCCGGGGGCCGCCGCGGGCGGGGTCTCCCGTCTCATCCATTCCGCGTAAGCCCTTACAGGGCGATCCCGCCGTGTACCTCCACGACGCTGCCGGTGATGTAGGAAGCCTGGCCGGACAGCAGGAACGCGACCAGGTCGGCAACCTCGCGCGACGTACCGAACCGGCGCAGCGCGATCGTCTCGGTCACCTTGGCCCTGGTCTTGTCCGGCAAGATCGCGGTCATGTCGGTGTCGATCATGCCGGGGGCAACCACGTTCGCGCGGATACCGAATCTGCCCGCCTCCTTGGCCAGCGCCTTGGTGAACCCGATGATGCCGGCCTTGGCCGCGCAGTAGTTCGCCTGCCCGGCGTTGCCGTAGACGCCCGACACCGAGGAGATCGTGACGATCTGGCCGCGCCGGCGCTTCATCATCGGCAGCACCGCGGCCCGGCACAGGTTGAAGACACCATCCAGATTGGTGTCGATGACCGCATGCCAGTCGTCGTCCTGCATCAGCGCCAGCGGCTTGTCCCTGGTAATCCCCGCGCAGCTCACCACCGCGCTAACCGGCCCTAGCTCGTCCTCGACGGCCGCGACCCAGGCCGAGACCGCGGTGGCGTCCTTGACATCCAGCTGGGTCGCGAGCACGCGGGCGCCTAGTTCACCGGCCGCCTTCTCCACCTCACGCGCGGCCTGCCCGTCCGACTGATAACAGAACCCGATGTCCCACCCGTCGGCGGCGAGCCGCCGTACGGTCTCCGCGCCGATACCGCGCGAACCCCCGCTGACCAGCACAATCTTGCTCAACATGGACCCCCCGTCCCGTGCAGCCTGAGCACTGCGGCTGCCGTTGTACCCATCGCGTCGGCGCAGGTAACCAGCGCGACGCGCGGCCCGGGTTCGCCCCCGCCCACCGCGAGCGCGGCGGCGATCTGGAACACCGCCGACACCGAGCCGGTGTCGCCGATCAGCTCGGCGACCCGCGGCACCCGGTCGAGCACCTCGGCGCCGAAAACCCCCGCCAGCTCATCGCGTTCCGCAGGCGCCGACGGTATGACCGCCCACAGGTCGCCGGCCGTGATCCCGGCCCGGCGCAGCGCGGACTCGGCGACGGCGGTCACCGTACCGAGCCGGGAATCGAGCCCGAGCACGGTGCCGATCGCGCCTGACGCGCCCGCGGGCTCCAACCGCAGCACGGCAGCGCCCTCGCCAAGCGGGCCGCCACCGTAGCCGCAGTGATGCCAGAGCCAGGCCCTGGCCGCGGAGTACTCCTCCGCGGCACCGCACAGGACCGTACGCGCGCGGCCGGTTCGCAGCAGCCGGCGCGCGTAGGACAGGCCGAGCAGGCCAGCTACCCGGCCGCTGGCGATGGTGGCGTTCGGGCCGGTGATGCCGTGCCACATCGCGCAGTGCCCGGCCGGGGTGTTCATGACCACGCTGGGGATCGTCGCCGGATCCACGTCGAACGGCCGCTCGCCGGTCAGCGAGGCCCGGGTGAAATCCATCATCGACCTGACGCTGCCCGCCGTGCTGCCGAGTACCACCGCCGCATCCGCCGGTCCGGACGCGTGAACCGAGCCCACGGCGTGGACGGCGAGCCCGGTCATCCGGTCCATGCCCTTGGTGCCCTTGCGTCCGAGCACGTCCCGCTGGTCGAAGCCCGGCACCAGGCAGGCGCGGGCGGCCGCGGGACCGGCGGGATCGGTCCACCTCATCGCCGAGCGGCCCGACCTTATGCCGCCGGTGAAGCAGGACCGGTCCAGCCCGTACGGCGAGATGGCCGACCAGGCGGTGATGTCCATCGCGGTGTCCACCTAACGGATCGCCTCGTGCTTGCCGAGGATAACGATCGCGTTGTTGCCCGCGAACGCGAAGCCGTTGTTCTGCACGACGTGCAGATCCGCGTCGACGGCGGTGTTGGGCACGCAGTCGATCGCGCAGTCCGGGTCGGTCTGCCTGTGGTTGATCGTGGGCGGGATGAACCGGCCGGTAATGGCCAGCGCGCACGCGATGGCGCTGAGCGCGCTCGCCGCGCCCATGGCGTGGCCGAGCATCGACTTCAGCCCGATGACGGGAGGCACCCGGGATCCGTAGACGTCCCGGATCGCGCTGACCTCCGTGGAGTCGTTCGCTCGGGTACCGGTGCCGTGTGCCGAGATGAGATCGACCTCTTCCCGCTTCACCCCCGCGTCGCGCAACGCCAGCTCCATGCACCTGGCCAGGCTGGCCCGGTCGGGCGCGGTGGGATGGAAGGCGTCGCAATTCAGCCCGTACCCGAGCACCTCGGCGTAGACGCGGGCGCCGCGGGCCCGCGCCGAGTCCAGGCTTTCCAGCAGCACGACCCCCGCGCCCTCGCCGATCAAGATGCCCTGCCGCCCGGAATCGAACGGCCGGCAGTGATCCGGCGTGACCAGGCCGAGCCGGTAGAAGGTGGTGAAGGTCTTCCTGGCGATCGCGTCGGCGCCGCCGCAGACGGCGAACTCGGCCTCCCCGGTGGCGATCGCGTCGAAACCGTCACCGATCGCGTAGTTGCCCGCCGAGCAGGCCGTGCCGAGCGTGCTGATCTCGGCGTCAGCCAGGCCAAGTTCGCAGGCCATCGCCACCGACAGGGACTGCGCGGGTACCTGGCGGGCCAGCACGGGGTCAAGCCGTTCCGGCCCGTCTGCGAGCCATGCCTCGGTGAGCTGGTCTAGCTCGAAGCTCCCGCCCTCGGTGGTCCCGACGCAGACGTGGCAGCGGGCCGCCCGCAGCTCCGCCTCGGTCAGGCCGGCGTCTGCCATGGCCATCCGGCCGGCCGAGGCCGCGAACTGTGCCGCCCGGCCGAGCTCGGCCGGGCGAACACGGTGCAGCCACGACGACGGGTCGAATGGCGCCACCGGGCAGCCGAAGGAGTGCGCGTACCCGGCGGCGTCGAACGCGGTCAGCGGTGCGCGGCCGCTGGCCCCAGCCCGCAGTGACGCGGCGAACTCCGCCGCGCCCGTCCCGATGCTGGAGAAGACACCGAGACCGGTGATGGCGACCCGGCGTCTCACCAGCTGGGCGCGTCAGCGATGACCGCGCGGATGCCGCGGACATCGGTCATCCTCGGGATCTGCTCGGTCTCGATGCTGACCCGGAACTCCTGCTCAAGCCCGGCGAGCACGCTGACCAGGGTCAACGAGTCGGCATCCAGGTCCTCGACCAGGTGGTCGGTCTCCCCGATCTCGCTGGGGTCAATCTCTAGCTGCGCGGCGACGACCTTGATGATCCTGGCCGTCTCGTCGTCGATGGTCTGCACGGGGAACTGCGCTCCTTTAACAAGCCGTCAGCAGACGGCGGGTGGACTTCCATCGGGAAAGGCCGACCTCGTCCCGGATCGCCGCGCAGGCACCCAGGATCCGGTCGAGGTCGCCGTCGGTCAGGTCGCAATGCACGGACAGCCGCAGCGCGGTGCTGTTCTGCCCGACAGCCGGGAAGGCGAAGGGAGCACCGAAAACGCCGCGTGCGTCCAGCGCGGTCTGCAGCCGGCAGAGCATGCCCTCGTTGCCGGGCCGCAGCGGGATGATCTGGCTCTGGCTCGGCGCGATGTTGTAGCCGAGTTCGGTGAGCCCTGTCCGCAGCGCGGCGGCGTTGCGGGCGAGGCGGAGGCGGCGGTCCTCACCGTCCACGATCAGCTCCAGAGCGGCGGTGAGCCCGGCCACGTCGTGCGGCAGCAGCGTCGAGCTGAAGATGGCGCTGAACGAATGGAACGGCAGGAAGTCCGCCACCTGGCCCGAGCACGCGATCAGCCCGGCCCGCCCCGCGAACGCCTTGGCCAGGCTGGCGGTGCGGTACGCGACCCGGTCGGTCAGGCCGAGCGCCGCCACCAGGCCCGAGCCGGCGGGCCCGAGCACGCCGAGCGTGTGCGACTCGTCGGCGATCAGCGTGCATCCGGTCCTGGCCGCGACGTCGACCAGGCCGGTCAGCGGGCACAGGTCTCCGGTCACGCTGTACAGCGTGTCGAACGCCACCAGCCCAGGCCCGTGCCTGGCGACCAGCCGCTCCAGGTGCGCGCAGTCGTTGTGCGCGAACGCGACCGGCACCGCGCCTGCCGCCTGGACACCCGCCCACAGCGAGGCGTGCGCCGCGGCGTCCACGTAGACCGGCTTGCCTGGCGACGCGATCGACTGGATCAGCCCGACGTTCGCGGCCCAGCCGGACTGGCACAGCATCGCGGCGGGCGCTCGCAGGAACGCCGCGATGCCGCGCTCGAGGTCTCTGATCGGATCGGTGTCACCGACCAGCACCCCGGACATCATCAGCCCGTTGCCGTGCTCAAGCAGCGCGGACAGCTGCGCGCTGACCACGGCCCACTGCCCGCCCAGCATGAGGTAGTCGTTGCTCATCAGCAGCAGATCGCCCGGCCCGGGCCGGGCCCTGCCGTGAAAGAGCGCGCCGCCCCAGTTCGCTCTGCGCTGGTGCCATGCAGCAATGCGTTCAGAGAGGTATTCGCCGTTCAACACACACCCGTCCCCCGTGTATGCATTGCCACATCAGAATCAGACGCCACGAAGAGTATCAGAACTTTCACACAACGCAACCGGCGTCTCCCGTAAGCTCCTGCCATGGATGTAGTGCGGATAGGGACACTCGGCTCGGCCCGGATCGCCAGCCGGGCGCTGTTCGAGGCGGCCAGGCATGTCCCGGAGGTGACGGTGGCGGCCGTGGCCGCCCGCGACCAGCAGCGTGCGCAGGCATACGCGCTCGAGCACGGGATCGCGGTGGCGTACGGCTCTTACGACGAACTGCTCGCCGACCCGAGCATCGACGCCATCTACAACCCGCTGCCGAACTCGCTGCACGGCCCGTGGACGCTGCAGGCGATCACCGCCGGCAAGCACGTGCTGTGCGAGAAGCCGTTCGCCTCGAACGCCGCCGAGGCCAAGCTCGTCGCGGACGCGGCCGCGACATCAGGCCTGGTCGTGATGGAGGCCATGCACTACCGGTATCACCCGCTCATCGCCAGGCTGCGTGAGGTCGTCGCCTCGCTCGGGCCGCTGCGGGCCATGCAGTGCTGGACCAGCTTCGCCATCGCCGATCCCGGCAACGTCCGCTATGACTACGCGCTCGGCGGCGGCGCGCTGATGGACGGCGGCTGCTACGCCGTCGACTGCATGCGCATGCTGGCCGGTGAGCCAGAGGTGGCCGGCGCGCTCGCCGACACCGAGCCCGACGGCCTGGTCGACCGGGCGCTCGCCGCTCGGCTGAGGTTTCCCGGCGGAGCGACCGGCTGGTTCGAGTCCGCCTTCACGCGCGACGGTGACTTCCGCGCGGACCTGCACGTGATCTGCGATGAGGGCACGGTTTACCTGGACAACTTCATCCTCCCGCACAACGGTCACCTGCACCCGGCCGAGGATGACGACACGGAGGTGGGCGAAACCGCCGCCTGGACCAGCTACGTCTGGCAACTGCGCGCGTTCGCGCACGCGATCAGGGCCGGCGGGCCCGTCGAGACCACGCCGGAGAACGCCGTGGCGACGATGCGGGTGATCGACGACGCCTACCGCGCCGCTGGCCTCCCCGCTCGGTAAGGTCCGCTAAGGCCGGCCACGTCCGACGCACAGCAACCGGGCCACCAAGGCCGGCCACGTCAGACGGTCCGCTAAGGCCGGCCACGTCCGACGCACAGCAACCGGGCCACCAAGGCCGGCCACGTCAGACGGTCCGCTAAGGCCGGCCACGTCCGACGCGCGGCAACCGGGCCACCAAGGCCGGCCACCCCACTGTTAGTTCTGATATGAGTGGGGTCATGGGTAGTGAAGTCGTCAGGTTCGCGGCAGAGCTGATCAGGATCGACACCACCAACCGGGGCGGCGGCGACTGCACGGAGCGGCCGGCCGCGGAGTACGTCGCGGAGCGGCTGGCAGAGGCCGGATACGAGCCGGAACTACTGGAGTCCGCGCCGGGGCGAGCGAACGTCGTGGTGCGTATCCAGGGCACGGACCCCTCCGCCGCGGGGCTGCTGCTGCACGGGCACCTGGACGTGGTGCCTGCCGAGCCTGCCGACTGGTCGGTGCCGCCGTTCGCCGGCGAAGTGCGCGACGACGTGCTGTGGGGACGCGGCGCCGTCGACATGAAGAACGCCGACGCCGTGCTGCTCGCGGTCGTGCGGGAGTGGGCGAGGACCGGGTGGCGGCCACGACGGGACGTGGTGCTCGCGTTCACCGCGGACGAGGAAGACACGGCCGAGGCCGGCGCGCAGTGGCTGGTGACCCAGCGCCCGGACCTGTTCGAGGGCTGCACCGAGGCGGTCGGCGAGTCTGGCGCGTTCACCTTCCACGCGGACGGCCTCGAGCGCCAGGATACGGTCAGGCTGTATCCGGTCGCGTCGGCCGAACGCGGCACCGCGTGGCTCAAGCTGACCGCGCGCGGCAAGGCGGGGCACGGCGCCAAGCCGAACGCCGACAACGCGGTCACCAAGCTCGCTCAGGCGATCAGCAGGATCGGTGAATACCAGTGGCCGGTCCGGCTGATCCCGACCGTGCGCGCGGCGATCGAGGGGATCGCGTCAGCGGTGGGTGCCGCGGCCGAGGTCGATGAGCTGGGGTCGGCACGGGCCCTGGTGGCCGGCACGATAAGGAACAGCTCGAACCCGACCATGCTCAGTGCCGGCTACAAGGTGAACGTGATCCCCGGCGAGGCGGTGGCCTACGTGGACGGCCGGATACTGCCCGGCTACGCGGACGAGTTCGAGGCGACGATGGACGAGCTGACCGGACCGGGTGTCAGCTGGGAGTACGCGCACAGGGAGATCCCGCTCGAGGCGCCGCTCGACGCGCCGATCGTGGCCGCGATGAGGCGGGCGCTGCTCGCGGAGGACCCGGACGCGCACGTCGTGCCCTATTGCATGACCGGCGGGACGGACGGGAAGCAGTTCGCCAGGCTCGGCATGGCCTGCTACGGATTCACGCCGCTGGTGCTGCCGCCTGGCTTCGACTACTACGCGATGTTCCACGGCGTGGACGAGCGCATCCCCGTGCCGGCGCTTGAGTCCGGAGTCCGGATCGTGGACCGGTTCCTGCGGGAACTGTAACTCGCGTTCAATGGGGCAGGTCATGCACCGGGGTCCGCCCCGGCCTCTGCCGAGTTCGCTGCCTGCGATCGTGATCACCTCGATGCCGTGCCTGCGCAGCATCGTGTTCGTGGCCACATTCCGTTCGTAGCCGATGATGACGCCCGGTCCAACCGCGAGGTAGTTGTTGCCGTCGTCCCACTGCTCGCGTTCGGCCGCGCGGACGTCCTCGCCCATGCTCAGCACGGTCACCTTAGGGACGTCCATCACCTTGGCCACCGCGTCCCACAGGCTGTCGTTGGGCGTCGTGGTCATCGTGGCGCCATCATGGGTCAGCGTCCACGACCGCAGGCCGGGGTCGAGGTACGGGTACAGCACGAAAGTGCCGTGGTCGACCATCGTCATCACGGTGTCCAGGTGCATCATCGCGCGGCTGGCCGGCAGTTCCACCGCGATCACCGCGGTCACGCCACCGGTGGTGAACAGCGCCTGGGCCAGCATCTCCACTGCCATCGGCGTGGTCCGCTCACCCATGCCGATCATCACCGCGCCGTTGCCGAGCACATGCACGTCGCCGCCCTCGATGCTGGCCGGCAGGTACGCGGCATCGTCGTCGCCGTAGTACCGGGCGAAACCCTCGTCGGCGAACATCGGATGGAACCGGTAGATGGCCCGGCTGTGCAGCGTCTCGCGCTGGCGCGCTGGCTTGGCCATCGGGTTCACCGAGACACCCGAGTACACCCAGCAGGAGGCGTCCCGCTGGTACAGGTGATTCGGCAGCGGCGGCAGCACGAAGTCGTCCGCGTGCTTGATGTCCCAGCTGAGGCCGTCCGAGGTTGTTCCGGTGAGGTCCGCCTTGAGTACCCCGCCGATGAGCAACTCGGCGAGTTGCGCCCCGGTCATGCCGTCGAACATCTCGCGCACCGGTTCGGCCAGGGCGGGGCCGAGCTGGCGGGGGGTGCAGACGCGGTCGAGGATGAACGCGCGGCCTTCTGGGATGTCGAGAGTCTGCGCGAGCAGGTCGGCGAAGTAATGCACCTGCACGCCCCGGTCGCGGAGCACCTCGGCGAACGCGTCGTGCTCCTCCTTGGCCCGCTTGGCCCACAGGACGTCGTCGAACAGCAGCTCCGCGGCGTTCCGCGGGGTGAGCCTGGACAGTTCCAGCCCGGGCCGGTGCACAACAACCTGGCGGAGCCTGCCGACCTCCGACTGCACACTGAACCTCACATCAGTGAACACTACGCCAGCGAGACCCGCTGCCCGCCAGCAGCCGCGCTGAGTGGCCGGGGGCATGTCCTCAGCGCTGACCTTCCCCGATAGGGCTGGGTTCGGTGTGATCGGCGCGGTCGACGCGGTTAACATCGGCCATGCTTTTTGTCCGGGGCCTGCCAGCGATGGCGTCACGGGCGAGGCTCGGCACGTTCTGCATATGACGTCTGATGTACCCGTGACCAAGCTCGCCAGAAGCCTGCGCGACCCGTAGCGCAATAGGCGCCTCCTCTCGCGCGGCAGGTACGTCGTTCGTGCCGCTACCGCGAACGACGGCGAACGGAATGCGAGCACGGAGCGGCGGCCCGTTCCGCGAGCTGACATCGTCGGCAAGGTCAGCCTGTTCGGGGACGTGCACCCACCCGCGGTGCTGCCTGGCTGCGACGCGCACCCGGACCAGCGGCCGGTATTCGCCGGTGTCGATGTAGCCCTGCGAGACGATGTTTGAGTGGATCTCTTCCGAGACCACGAGGACGAGCGGGGACGCAGTCTCCTTAAGCGCCCTCTTGACTGGCGCGGAATCGAGCAGCCTGATCGCGATGTCGATTGACTCACCGTAGAAACCCCTGCTGTCGGCATGAACCTCACCCGCGTGCACGACCGCGCGCAACCGTATCCGCAAGGCCGGCTGCGAAACCTCTGTGTTGTATTTAGCCAAAAGCATCGCAAGCAGTGGTATCAGCCGGTTAAGCAGTACAGTCTTGGGCACATCGTCATGCGGCCTGATCAGGAGCAGCGCGCCATCACCCCGGTCGGTTATCTGCTCCAGATGATCATCGGTAATACCTGCTCCCTCTAGCGAGCGCCCCAGGAGGTCATAGATGATCCGCCGGAGTTCGCCTTTGACCGGATTGGTACGCGTCGTCGACCCCTCGAGATCAACGGCGACTATCGCGCGATGCATAGGGCCAGCGGACCGGCGGCTTTCCTGAAACGCTGTCGCTGCGAGCCGGGTGCTCATGAGTTCTCCTTGCATGCTTCGGGCTTGGACCCTTAGCTCAAGCATGACCGGGCACACAGAGTGAATCGTGTCCAGTGCGCGAGCGTTGACTGCTCTGGACACCTTTGCATGACCGCCGTCGACGTAAGGTGGGCGGACGTCAACTCCTGTATTGCTGCCGTGTACAAGACTGGACGGGCTTAGACATAATTGGGACCCTGGGAGGTTGATCTGGGGTGGGAGCAGTCAAGCGCGAACCGACGCCACCGGGGCCGATTAAAGATCTCTTCGTTCGCCTCGATGATCTGCACTCAAAAGCGGGCCGTCCCTCGATGCGGGAGATCGCGATCAGGGCCGGGCACGGCAACATCAGCTCCTCGACTGTGCATAACGTCTTCCGGCTTGCCCGGGTGCCGAGCTGGCCCTTCCTGGAACAAGTGGTGAAGGCACTGGGTGGTGTCGAGGATCGAGAGGAGTTCCTCACCCTGTGGCAGGCGGCGTGGCGAGCGGAGAATGAGACAGCAGCACCTCGCACGGATGCGAGCGCCGAGATCCCGCGCCAATCCGGGGCCGCGAGTCAGCCATCGGTGCGTTCGCCGCGGCCGGTGCAGGCAACCGCTCCTGGCGAGATCAAGCGTTGGATGGAGACCACGCCTCAGCCGTCACGGCGGATCTGGTCGAGCGAGATCCCTCCCCGCAATCAGAACTTCACCGGCCGGGCGGCCGTGCTGGAGAACATATGCGACAACCTCGACAGCCGCGAGCCGCCGCGGGTGCAAGTCATTTCCGGGATGGGCGGTATCGGGAAAACCGAAATAGCGACCGAATACATCCACCGCAATATAGATAAGTATGAAATCATCTGGTGGATTCGCGCCGAGCATCATGACCGGGTCAGGGACGCTCTGGTCAAGCTCGGCCAGCGCCTGGAATTGCGGCAGGCAACCACGGACGGCGGTCGCGACAGGACGATCGCCGCCGTGCTCGCGACGCTGCGGTCGGAAGACCGGCCGAGCTGGCTCCTGGTATTCGATAACGCGGTCAACCCACTTGGCCTGCAGAAGTACCTGCCTGCCAGCCGGCCTGACGGCCACATCATCATTACCTCGCGGGAACTGACCTTGCATGGCCACCTGCAGGCAGACTCCGTCGAGGTCTCGCCATTCACCCCGGCGGAAGCGATCGGCTTCCTGCGGCGCCGGGTTCCGCGCCTCACCGCGCGGGGCACGCGGGCGACGCTCACCGCCGAGGAAGATGCGGACCGGGCCAGGGAGGCGGGGCGGCTGGCGGAAGAACTGGGCCACCTGCCGATCGCCATCGTGCACGCCGCGGCCTACCTCGCCGAGACCAGGCAGACGGTCGATGAGTACCTGAGCCGGTTCGCCGAGAACGCTCACCAGCTATTGAGCGAACATCCTGGCGATTCGGATCTTCCCGCTCCGGTCTCCGGCACGTGGGCGATGTCCACCGCTCTGCTGACCCCAGACGCGGAACACCTGTTCAACCTGTGCGCGTTCTTCTCTCCTGAGCCGATCGCCGTCGAACTGTTCCCCCAGGACAGCACGGACGCGGATGATCCGCCGGGGCTTGGGGAGTTCCTCCCCGCCCCGCACCGTCTGCGTGCCGCGGCCAGCCAGTTGCACCGGCTGTCGCTGGCGAACTATGACGGTGCCCGCGACCTGATCCAGATGCATCGTGTGGTGCAGGCGGTCACGCAGGGAAGGCTACGGCAAGCTCGCGTCGCGGCATTCCGCGGCTATCGCGCTGCTGTCGACACGCTGCTCGCCAGGTCGAATCCCGGCAACCCTGATCACAGCAGCAGCGATGCCGCGTACGACCTGTCCCTCCAGCATCTCGAGCTGAACGACAGGTTCCTGCACAGCCCCGATCCAGCGCTGCGCAGCCTCATCGTCGCGCAGGTGCGGCGTTTGCATCTGCGCGGCGGCCATCTGGAGGCGATGCAGTTCGGCCAGGAAGCGCTGAAGATCTGGCGGGACGTCTTCGGTGAAGACGATCTGCAAGTGCTGACGATATCGGTAGAAGTGGCCATCGCGATGTACCTCGGTGGTCACGTGGCCGACTCCCACGCACTGATCTTGCGGGTCCGCCCGCTGCTGCAGCGCTATACCGACGGCGACGGGCTCAAGGTATTCCTGCTCTGCGAGACGATCCACGGTGCGGTCCTGCGGGCGCGCAGCCAGTTCCATGAGGCGCTGGATCTGGATACGGCCACGCTGCCGGCAGCAGAAGCCGTCTTCGGCCAGTATCACGAACGGACGCTGAACATCAGGCACAACATCGCGGTCGACTACCGGCAGCTTGGCCGGTTCCAGGAGGCACTAGAGGCCGACGAGCTCACCCTTAAGAGCCGACGACGGATCCTCGGTCCCCGTGACCCCCTAACCCTTTGGTCTTCCACCGCCGTCGCTCATGACCTGCGTAACCTCGGCCGCTATCAGGAATCGCTGGACATGGCGCGCAGGGTTGTCCGGGTATTCGAGGAATTCGGTGGTCGGGAAAACCTTTCCTGGCTTATCGCCTGCGACGGATTCGCGACCGCGCTCAGGAAGGCGGGCCATCACTGGGAGGCTCTGCAGGAGAGCGAGCACGTGGTCCAGCGCTACCGCGACTACCTGGGCAGCGACCACATGCAGACGCTCCAGGCGGCGACAAACCTGATCAATGCCAGGCGCGCCGTGGACGATCTGGCCGGCGCCGAGGCGCTAGCTCGTGAGACCCGTGCTCTCTGCCTGAAGTCCAGCCCTCCGGACGACCTCTTGTATGCCGGACTGGTAAACCTCGCGTCCGTGCTCCGCCTGGGCGAACACCAAGATGAGGCACTCCTGGACGACGAGCAGGCCAGGAAGGGCCTGATCCGGATCTATGGGGACCGGCATCCGTACACCCTGGTGGCGGAGATCAACTTCGCTGCCGACCTCATCGCGCACGGCAGGCTGGGCGAGGCGATACAGCTAGGTCGCGAGACGCTCGACAAGTGCCGGCAGGTGCTGGGCGAGAATCACCCGGACACGCTGATGGCGCAGGCCAACCTCTCCTTCGACGAGGCCGCCGCAGGAGATCAACTCAGCGCGGATCAGCGCCGCAGGGACGTGCTCCGCAGATACGAGGAAACACTCACGCTGGAGCATCCCGAGGCACGGGCCGCGCGTGACGGCGTCCGCCTGACCGCGGAGATCGACCCTTACGTATAACTCGCCTAGGCGGCGGACATCCGCGAGGACGCGGTCGCGGACGTGCGTGATGAGCCGCAGGAGATCCTCGCAGTAGACGGAGGGGTTGCGAAACCCCTCGCCGCGGCGATAGCGATGCGGGTAGAGGCCACCACCGCAGATGTTCATCACCTCACAGTCGCGGCACTGCGAGCACAACGCCTGGGCGCCGATCTGCCTGGCTACCGTGGTGGGGTGATAAAACGCGTCGTCGAAGCTGTTCGACGCTACGTGCAGGCCGGTGTCGGCGGCACCTGGGTAGGCGGAGCTGAGCGAATCGAGCTGCTTGATGGAACCATCGGTGTCGATGACGACGATCGTGCTCGGCAGCAGCCCCAGGCCCTCGACCGCGCCGTGCTGGCCGAGCACGAGCTGGATGAGCTCGCTGAACATGCGGATCCGCGTTTCCTGGCGCGGCGCCGAATACCAGCGTTCGAAGACACTGATCAGCCAGTCCGCATAGCCGGTGCCCGGCGGCGGGCAGTTCCAGTTCGCGTGTGGCAGCAGCAGGTCGAGCGCCGGCGGGCTGAACTCCAGCAGTGCCTCGTACGTGGCGACTGGATCGTTATCGACATCGACCGTGCACAAGATGCCGCCGTAGCAGTCACGGAACTCCGGCGACCGCAGCAGGTTCAGCCCGTCCGCGACGGTACCGAAGCTGTTGCGGCCGCTGGCGAAGAGGCGATGCCGTCCGGTAGCTTCGGCGTCGCCATCGAGGCTGACACCGATCCTGGCGCCGGCCTTCTTGAACATGCCCAGCATGGCCTCGTCCAGCAGGGTGCCATTGGTCTGGACGGCCACGTTCACCCGCGCTGGTACCTGGGCACGGAGCGAGGCGATCAGGCCGGCCAGCCAGCCGGTCCCGGCCAGAAGCGGTTCACCGCCGTGCAGGATGATCTCCACGCTCGGGAGGTCATGGCTCGCGGCGTGCTCCGCGATCCGCCGCACAGCGCTGCTGACCACCAGCGGGCTCATCCGCTTCGGCAGGTCCCGCCAGGCCTGATCCGCCATCTCGTACACGTAGCAGTACGAGCAGGACAAGTTGCAGCGGCTGTGCACCTTCACGATGAACTGCCGGAAGGGAGAAGGCTGGTGGCCCGCCGCACGGACTGCCGCGATATTGAGATCGCGCAGCGGCCACGCGGCGGGATGCTCCGTGAGCTGTACCGGGGTCATGCGAACCAGGCCGCCAGGTCCACCGGATCGACGCTCATTCCCCGATCGCGAAGACAGGCATGTACGTCGAACACGAACGGCAGCCGGGTCATCAACGCCCGGCGCGCTGGCGCCTCCGCCAGCGAGCTGATCGCGAGCGCCAAGCCGATCCAGGCGTCCGGCTGCGCATCGGCGGCCGCCACGATCCTCTCCCGGTATTCCCGTGCCGCCTCGGCCGCGTTTCCCTGTATCAGCAGAGCATCGGCGTCGCTGAGCCCGGGTACGCCCGCCGTGCACAGTTCACGGAACCGCCCGGGATCCAGATAGCGCATGCTCAGCAGGCGGCTGCGCACCTCCGAATCGACCTTCCGCGTGTCTGCCTCTATCCATGTCCTGGGTAGCGTCCGCAATGGCTTGCCGCACCGGTATGCCGCCGCCAAGTCAGCCAGGCCGGCGGCGTCGATCGCCGTGTGCCTGAGCTGCCACGTCAGCGAATGATCCAGGGCGACTTCCTCCGCGATGTCCATCGCTTCGGCCGGCACTGACTCGGACTGCTGGGTCCGCCCCTGGTCACGCAGCATCTCCACGAAACGGAAACCGTCCTCGCTGAGGGAGCCCGCCTCCAGCAGTGTGCTGCTGGTCGGCTCGATCGTGCGCCGCCAGCGTTCGTACATCACCTGGGCACGGAGGATGCCATCCGGCTCGGTCTCGACATGCCGCTGAGCATTCCAGAACCGGGTCACGCCGATGTGCGCATAGACCCCCTGCAGCAGGCCGCTCGCGGGCCGTGGGTCCGGGCGCCACGCCGCGTACACCCTCTCGTCGCCATGCGCGATGAAAGGCACCATATCCATCAGGGCACAGAGCTTGAGGTGCTGGAATTCATGCACCAAGGTCTCGGCCATGATGACCGCGGAAGGGACCCGCGAGGCCGCGATGGCCCCGAAGGCCGACGGGGTGGTCGCGCTGTCCAGGTCGGTATCGCTACGCGCGACGAGCGGGACGATTACCGAGACGCCTTCCCTGACCGGCCCGTATGCCCAGCCGTGGTGCCGGACTAGGAGCTGCCAGGCGGCCTGGATGTCTTGCCGCCAGACGGCTACTTCCTCAGCCCTCAGGTCGGCGGACATCGGAAGCGCGTAGCGGTCCAGGTAACGATCGGCGGTCTCGAGCAGCACGTTCCATGCCTGCCCGTCGGCCACTGCCCGGACCAGCGTGGTCCCCCGCCAGTACGGAACGGGCTCGGCTGAGCCATCATCCGGCGTCAGGACCGCGTATGGCACACCGGTGAGCGCACCGGCGCGCAGTTGCTGACCATCACCGTGGAGGCGCAGCCACGAATCCCGGCCGGGGACGCTGAGCCTGCCTAGGCCCGGCAGCAGCACGTGGCCATCGCGCACCGGAACATCGAGCTCGAACTGAGCGCCGCCGCGCAGGGCGGCCGCCGCGGCCGCGGCGGCGAGATATCCGAAGTCGGGTGCCTCCCGCTGGTCGAGACGGAAGAGGCAGTCATGCGCCCAGGCACTGAAGTGCGGCAGGCTGAGCAGCCAGGCAACCGCACCCGGATCGGTGGCCTGAACAGTCGCCAGCAGCTCGTGGGCGGCCGCGAAGGCGGCAACCTCCGGGAGGCCCGGATCGGCGTCACGGGCGGCCTCGGATACAGCGTGCAGCAGCATGATCTGCTTGCTGAGCTGCGCGGCGCGCAAGTCCCGGACCACCGTGGCGTCGCCACCACCGCTGGCCAGTGCCTTGAAGGCCTCCTCGGACAGCCTGTGAGTGGTGATCAAGGCGAACCCTTCCTGCTCAGCTTGAACCAGCTGCCGCTAGATTCCCGAATTGAACGAGTTGAGCAGGATCTCGTTGCCCTTGATGCGCTGGCGGTACATGGCGATCGAGTGTGCAAGAACCGAATCGCCCAGTTCGGCGAGCCGGTCCAGGGGGAGTTCCCGCAGGTCCGGGATGGCGGAGCTAAGCTCTTGCTGCGACAAGGTCTTGTCATCTTTCCAGGCGTTCCTGATACTGAGTGGCAATTGTCATTCTGTTACGGCAGTAATAAGGACCGCGGTAACCACAGGCGTTACAGGATTCTGCCGCTCGGACCGCCCCCTTCGCAACAACATTGATGAGCTAACACGCATCGGCTTTTCAACGCAACAGCTGTGGCGTACAAGAGAGTCAATACCGAAGTCATACAAGCTCAGCGCTGTACAAATACGTCTATGGACGATCACGGACGGCCGGGCCGTACCACGCCCAGGCTCCGCCTGGCCGGGTCGCTAGAGCGGAAGGGGCGTGAAGTCGATGTCGATCAGGCCTCCCTGGGCGAACAAGGCCGCATCTGGATGATCTGGGTTCAGGGTGGCCACGTAGCGGGTGCGGAGATCCTCAGGAACAGGCTCACGCCCCAACCACGACTGAATGGTGCGGAGGTTGATTTCAGAGGTGAGCGCATACGGGTGATCGGCGCCGAAGAGGGCCTGAAAGCCGGCGAGTGCATCTTGCCCGGCCTTGGCCGCGGCTTCGAGTTCTCCCGCACGCGCCAGCGCGTTCGCCAGCGCAGCGGCAGCGGTGAGCAACAGCGGGTGGGCTTCTCCCACGGAATCGGTCAACCGGTCAACCGCAGCCCGGATGACCGGGACCGACCGCGAAGCAGCCCGCCGGAGACCACCGTTGGCGGCCAGACAGCGCACGGCCGCGAGGTACCCCGTGCATGCGTGGCTGTACGGGTGATCAGGCAGAGCGGAATGATAATGCCGCTCGGCGTCCCTGAGCAGCCGCGCGGCCTCCGCTGCCCGCCCGCTCGCCCGCCGCAAGAGGCTGCCGAGGACAACCGTGGCAGCGAGTGTCTGCTGGTGATCCGCGCCAAGCATCCGCCAGCACCGGCGGCGAATGTCCGCCATGTCCTCAGCCAGACCCCGGATCTGCGCGGGCGGGACGCCTTTGTCCCGCCTCGCGACCGCGAAGTCGATTTCGTGAAGGAGCCGCCAGGGGTGATTTTCGTCGAGAATCCCTCGGCTGGCTAGCACCTGATATCCATCGTGCGCTTCCGCGATGCTGCTGATCGCCTCGCCATAGTGTCCGGCCAGCCAGCGGCAGCGGCCGAGGGCATTCCGCGCCGCCAGCACGGCCGGATGGCCAGCGTCACTGTAGAAGGCAAGGCAGTCACGATAGGCATCGCTCGCGGTGCGAGTCGCCTCCCTGGCCGAGCCAGCGAGCGTCAGGTCGGCGACAAGACCGTCGATTGCCGTGAAGGTGCGCGGATCGTCGTTGCCGAATTCCACGATGTGCGTCCGCACGGACTCCCTGTCTGCCGCCAGTGCCTCGCTGAACCTCCCCGCGATGCGTGAGCGTGCACCGAACGTGCCGTCAAGCTGGATGATCTCCGCTGCCCACCGGTCAGGGTCGGAACGCATTGACGCGAGTACCTCCTGCCGCAACTGGAATGCGTCCGCGCGCTTGCCATAAGCGAACAGCGCATCGGCCTTGGCCATGCGGATCACGAGGCGGCTATCGCTGGCCTTGGCGCTGCCCTCAGCTCCATCCATGTCCCAGTGCGAGAGGGTCGCGTCGGCCACGTTGAGCGCGGCGCGAGGATCCCCGGTTGCGTTGAGGAAGCGGACCAGGTTGACAACGAGCTTCCTGACCATCTCGCGTGAACAGACCGCGACGCCGGAGTCAGCGGCATGCCCGCGCAGTTCCTCGTAGGTCTGCCACGTGGCCGGGTCGTCCGGAGCGAGTGGATCGGCGGCTGCGAGCAAAAGGTGGACGTCGTGCCTGACACGTTCCTCATCGGCCACGCCGGACGTGGCAACCATGTCACGGACAACGCACCGGGTAACCCGGTGCAGTTCGAAGCTTCCCGTGCCGGCGCCAACTCGGAGCAAGCCTGAGCGCCGCAGCTTCCTGATCGCCCCGATCCGCCGAAAGGGATCGCGCAGCATTTCGTGAACTGATACCTCCGCGATGTAGCTCCCCCGTTCAAGGGACTCACGCGGAACTGGATCGTTCCCGAAGAAAGCGAGACAGCGAAGCAGATCCAGCGCGTCGGGGGCGTCGGCGCGCAGCCGGTCAAGGACGACCCCCCATTCGCCCGCGATGCTGGCGTGGTAGTCGGCCGGCTGGTCATCGAGCAGGCCAAGCGGATCCCTTTCCAGCCGCGCCAGGTACGCGCTGGTCGCTATCCGGGACTCGACGGCGTGCTCAAGGAGCAAGGGCAGGTCGCCCACTCCTTCGGCCAGCCGATGCGCGGAGAGCGCGTTGAACTTGCGCACGCGGCGACGCAAGAACTCGATGCTCTCCTCCCTATCGAAGACATCCAGTTCGAGCATGTCGCCGGACGCCTCCCAGCGGCTGCTCCGTGTCGTAACGAGAACATGGCCGGTCGTCGGCGGGATCAGGTCCCTGATCTCCTCCGGCTCATTGACGTCGTCGAATATCAGCAGCCAGCGCGCATATCGCGGATCGCGCCGCAGCAGGTCAAACACTGCGCCGTGGTTGCTTCCCTCAGACGGCTGCGATACTTCCTCAAGCCCGAGCCTGGCCGCCAGATCGGTCATCGCCCCGTGCGCCGATTCGGCGTCGTCGCGGGGGATCCACCACACCAAGTCATATTCGTGCGAGTACCGGTGCGCGTACTCAAGGGCGAGCTGGGTCTTACCTACCCCGAACAAGCCTTGGATCGCGACCACGCCCACCCGGTCATCTCTCGTCAGGGCGTGGTGAAGGGCCTCAAGCCAGCCTTCCCGCCCTACAAAGTCGGGCAGGCGGGACGGCACCGGTCCCCAGATGGCGGGCCTGGCCCGGACAATGCCGTCCGCAGCGACCGGCGGCTCGCTCCACGAAGCAACCACTGGGTCTGCCCCAACTGCGGGCTCGTGTCTGGCGAAGGACTGGACTCCATGCCCCGGGAAGCGGGCGTCGATAACGCCACTTGAAGCGCCGTCCCAATGACGTTTCCAATCGGCGACTGTCCCGAGCTCATTCGCATCGAGTCCGCTTTCCTCCGCCGCAGCCCGACAAGCCGTCACGAATGTTGCAACGAACCTCCAGTCCGGCAGGTTTACCCGATTACCATTGAGGACATCGCTCACGGTCGCACGCTTAAGCTGGTGCCTGCTCAGCCGTTCCAAAGTGGAATAGCTGGGCCGACCGGCACGCTGGCGCAACTGGGTCAGGTCGCGCACGAAACGCTGAGCAACACTCAGTTGATCCAATTCCACGAGGCTCCCTGGCCGTGCCGCTGCAACCGAGTCTAAGCCTGTCGGATCAGCGTGTTCCATTCCTTCCGGAATCCTCCGGACCCTTCCCGGCCTCGGCCCATCCTGGTCTACGGCAATGCACTGTGCGCGCACGAAAATTCATTGCTTTTGGCATCGCCGCAGGTCAGAGCCATCACCTTATTCGTCGACAATAGTCGACCATTTTCCGTCAAGGGCGAATAGGCCGAATCATCCAAAAAGGGTGCCTCTTCGGCATTCACGGCCGGCTCCTGGCGGTATTGCACTGAGGCACATGCCTCCGCCCAAAGGAGACCCCCCTCTTGCCAACCGGAATTCGTCACCATTGACCGCTCCAGCCAGGCGAAGGACCGACATACCGCCAACCGGCAGATCTCGCGCAGCTTGCCGGTCACTTCTGGCGTAAATAGAGAAGAGACGATCAGCACGATCACGATGAGTAGCAGAAACTCTATAGCACCCTGCGGCCCGTAATTCTGGACGGCGGCGCCACCAACGACCGGCCCTAGCGCCATGGCCCCAATCATCACCATCTGGTCGATGCCGGTGATCTTCGCGATCATGCCGTCGGCGACGTGGGATACGAAATAAGTCCTAGACTCGATGTTACCGATCGCTCCGGTAAAGCCAAGGATCAGCATTGCGGCCGCGCAACAAGGAACGGATAGAACGCCAAATATCACAAGGAAAGCGAGCGCGCCGCCCCACACGACCATCTGGATCGGCAGCCAGAATCCCTTGATCATATTGAGGCTATTTGACAGGCGTCGCGAGACGATTGTCCCTATCACGCCGCCCGCGCCAGACGCACCCAGCACGATGCCGATCTCGACCGTTGACAATTCCTTCGCATGCGCCTCGGAAAGGAATATTAGGATCAGCGCCTGCGCCACTAGCGACGTGATTGCCATGAGAGCGATCGCGAGAGATGCCCGGCGATCCCTTCCTAGCCAGCGGAACCCCTCGCGGATGTCTGTTACCATTTCCTTTAGCTGCAGCCGTTGCGGCACCTTCTTCGACTCGTCGTCCCTCCTCAGCACGAGGAGGCTACAGACCGAGAAAAGGAACGAGAGCGCGTCGGCGAGAAATGGAAGAAACGGCTGGATCGTGAACAGAAACGGCCCGAGCGGTCGGCCAGCCAGGACGGCCGCGTGCGACCTGACCTCGACGGATGCCTGACGGGAAGCTATGTTGTCGCGCTCCATCAACCTGCTCAGGTACCGCCGGTCGGCCAGCGTGAAAAATATCTCAAGTATCTCTTCCATGACCATAGCGGGCATCAGGAACCACAGCCAGACATGCAGCCCGAATATGAACAGCGAAAGAACAACCGAGGCAATCACGAGCCCGCGGAGAAGTTCGCTGATGAGCATGACGCGCCGTGGATTCCAGCGATCGACGAGCACGCCTGCCGGCATATAGAACAGCATGCTGGGCGCGATGATGGCAAAGGCGACGAGTCCGGTGATGAATGGCGAATCCTCTATATGGAGGACGAGCATGGGAAAAGCGACCGTCGATATCCTGCTGCCGAACATCGATATCGACGACCCGGCCATGAGCACGCTGAAGGCGCGACTCCTCAGCCCGTTGCTGACGGTTCGCGATCTCGCCATCAACGCCTTGGCGGGACGCTTCTGGACAAGGCAGCCCAGAAAGGGGAAGGCGTTCGCGCTCGGTTCGCCGTCGGCACGAGACGCACCGGAGACAGCCTTGACAGCCTCCTCGGCGGTCGTCTCGTGCATCAGAGCGAAATCCCCTAAGCCGTCGCTGTGACAGGGGCCGCGAGCGCTCCGCGCAGCGGCGACATTGCCGGAAGACAAACTTCTCGCACCAGTGGACATCGCTCGCTGCCGGTGCCCGATTGATATCGCCCTTCTGCCCTCTTCCGCGGGCCACAGCCTAGCGTACGGGATAGTACCGAGGACGCACTCTCCGTGGAAGTCCACTTCTAAAAAATCTGACGAAATGTGGTCCGCGTAAGTCCGCGTGGACACCGCTTCTTCACGGTTGCGCCCGAGACGTTACATAAGTACCCCAATCGCAATTAATTGCCACTTGCAAATGTGTCGGGACCACCGAACGCCGCACTAGCTTCAGTGACCCGCGCTGCTGGAGCGAAACCTGAGACGTGTGATAAATGCGATTTCCGCCAATCTGCGGAAGATCGCCGCCGGGACGGCTTATATGCTGTAATCTTTTCATGGGAAGTCTGTCCCGGCTTGAGTGGCCCGCAAGCCTTGACGTTTCCTCTCTGCTCGCTATGGGATGGCTGCCGCTTCCGTTCCGCGAGTTCATCGTCAAGGTCCACAGCCGGTGCGATCTTTCCTGTGACTACTGCTACATGTACGAAATGGCCGATCAGTCCTGGCGCAGCCAGCCGCGTACGATGTCAGCGGAGACCGCGGAACTGACCGCGCAGCGGATCGGCGAGCACGCCATAGCCCACGGCTTGCCAGGCATCACGCTGATCCTGCATGGCGGCGAACCGCTGCTGGCCGGCCGTGACCTGATCGCCCGGCTGGTCACGGCGACCCGCCGAGCGGCGGGATCGGGCACGGCCGTGACCGTCCAGGTGCAGACCAATGGCGTCGGACTCAGCGAGGCCTACCTGTCGTTCTTCGAAGAGCACGGCGTCATGATCGGAGTCAGCGTCGACGGGGACGCCGATGCTCAGGACCGGCACCGCCGGTTCGCTAGCGGCCGGGGCAGCTCGGTGCCGGTGGCGGCAGCGCTGCGCAGGCTACAGCGGTTCCCCCACCTGTACAGCGGCCTGCTGTGTACCATCGACCTGCGCAACGACCCGGTGCGGACGTACCAGGCGCTGACCGGCTACGCGCCGCCGAAGATCGACTTCATGCTGCCGCACGGCACCTGGGCAGCCCCGCCGCCCGGCCGGGACACGGACCCGGCCCGCACGCCGTACGCGGACTGGCTGATCGAGGTGTTCGACCACTGGTACCCCAAGCCGCTGACCAGGGTCCGGCTCTTTGAAGAAATTATGCAGCTGCTGCTCGGCGGGGACAGCGACTCCGAGACAGTGGGCCTGGCACCGGCCCAGATGGTGGTCATCGAGACTGACGGCACGGTCGAGCAGGTGGACACCCTCAAGGCGGCATTCGCCGGTGCTACGGCAACCGGCCTGCACGTCGCTAGCGATCCGCTCGACGCCGCGCTGTTGCTGCCGCAGATGGCCGCCCGCCAGATCGGGGTACGAGCGCTATCCGCGCAGTGCCGGGTCTGCTCCATCCACACGGTGTGCGGTGGCGGCATGTACTCTCACCGCTACCGCGAGGGAACCGGGTTCGCCAATCCCTCGGTGTACTGTCCCGATCTCATAACACTGATAAGTCACATCCGGAACCGCATCCGGGCTGATCTCACGGCGCGCGTGACGAGGAAGGCCGCCGGGTGAGCGAGGGAACGCAGATCGCGCATCATGCCATGCCCGACGTCCAGTTTGCTGAGCTTGCTAGGGGTGGCGGCGGCACCGATGCCATCGCGCGGCTCGTAGCGGCGCAGCACAGCAAGCACGTGATCCTGGTGCGCGGGGTGGCGGAGATGGCGCGTCGCGGTGATCGCCCTGACGACCGGATCGCCGTGGCCGGATATGAGCTGCTGGCCCGGGCACGGCGACAGGACCGGGCCGCCACCGACCAGGTGATCCGCTACCCCTCGGTGGGCGCATGGGCGCTGAACACCCTCGATGGCGACCAGTCGGTACCTGGTGCGCTGCCGAGCGGCCTGGCCACGGTGGCGGCGGCCGCGGCGATCAAGGCCGGGATAGACGCCGAGATTGAGGTGCTCGCGGTGAACGGCACCGTCGTGCTACCGTCCCTGGGCGCCGCCGATGCCACGGGCGACACCGCTGTTATCCGCACCAGGACCGCCGAGATACTGTCCGGTGACCTGCGCGTAGTGGCGCACCGCGGCGCTTCCGGCTGGCACGACCTGCGGCAAGTCCGGGCTGGAGCACTCAACCTCGTCATCGATGACGTGGACCCGTTCTGCATGCCGTCGACGGATGGCCGACCGGCGGGCCGACTCACACCCTCGCAGGTGGCGGAATTCTCCGACTCATTGTGCGACGCATTCAGGGTGCTCTCACCGGCCAGCGCCGCGGAGATCGCCGCGATCGTCCGTGCGATCGTGCCCTACCAGGCACCAGAGTCCGGTCGTGTCAGTACGAGCTCACCCCAATCGTTCGGCACCGTGGCCATGTCCAGGCAACCCGACAAGTTCAGCTGCGCGGAGACGATGGTCCATGAAACGCAGCATCTCAAGCTGAGCGCCCTGCTCGATCTGGTCGCGTTGACGCTGCCCGATGACGGCCAGCGTTACTATGCGCCGTGGCGGACCGACCCGCGGCCGGCCAGCGGCCTGCTCCAGGGAGCTTATGCCTTCCTCGGCGTGAGCGGCTTCTGGCGTGGGCAGCGAACAGCGGCAGAACCCCCGGTCAGGCAGCGGGCGCAGGCCGAGTTCGCCTTGTGGCGTGACGGGGTCGCTCTCGTTGCCGGCACCCTGCTGGACAGCGGCAGGCTCACCGCAGCCGGGCAGGACTTCGTCGGCGAGATGGCGCGCATCCTCGACGAATGGAGACATGAGCCGGTCTCTAGCGGAGCGCTGGACCTCGCGCAGCACAAGGCGCAGCGTCACCTGGCCCAGTGGCAGGCGGACAACGGGTAGGCCGGCCGATCAGATGGGCAGCGGGTCGAAGTCGGGGTCGAGACGCTGGCCCGCAGCGGCCACCAAGAGGTCGGGGAAGTCATGGCCCTGGACTTTCTCCAGGCTTCTCAGCGTCTGCTCCCGAAGTGACTTCCCGGCCTTCTCATCGCCGCCAGCCATCATGTCCAGGGAAAGATTGGCCGCGCACCCGAGGGCGTGCTGGTGGGTATCACCGAGCAGCGCGGACAGTCTCTGCCAGCTCTCCTCGCCGAGGCGGCGCGCCTCCCGCGGGTTACCGAGCACCGCGAAGTCGCTGGCAAGGTTCATGGTCACGGTGAGGGTGTAGTGGTGATCCGGCCCGAGGCTAGCCGTCAGGCCCGCGAGAGCCATCTCATCGAGCTTGCGCGCCTCATCCGGATCCCCGGTCACCCGCCTCAGCAGCGCCAGATTACTCATGCACCCGTAGTTGTACGGGTGATCCGGTCCGTATACATCCGGATATCGCGCTACCGTCGCTTCGGCCAGCTCCAGCGCCTTCGGGTGCCGATCCTCGCCGATGGTCCGCAAGAGGTTGCTCACGCCGATGGCGATCCCCAGAGTGTCCGGGTGGGCCTCACCAAACAAGCGAGTCGCCATCTCCAGCGTCGAGATGGAGAGCTCAAGTGCCTCCAGCCTCCGCTCGGGAATTCGCCTGGACACTATGACGAACCCGTTGACGCTGCGCAAGGTGCCCAGGTGCTCAGGTCCCAGGTTGTTGTCCGGATCCTGGCCATAGTCTCGCGCGTCCTGGCTGACGTCGAAGGCCTCCTGGAACTGGCCCATCAGCCGCAGCGTCCAGGAGATGCCGTTCCACGCGCCGAGCACGTCGATCGCGGTGGCAGACGACGAAGCACTCATCCGCCGGAACGTATCCTTAAACAGCTCTTTCGCCGACTGGTACTGGCTGTTGAGACCGTAGTCGAGGGCAAGGCTGGACAGCAGCCGCAAGGTCCGCGAGTCGTCAGGGTCCTTGTAATTCGCCTCGAGCACGGTGCGGCTCTCGGTATCCAGCTCAAGCGCAGCCCTGAAGTACCCGCGGGCACGCAGGTCCGCGCCGAACGAGGGGCGCAAGACCAGCGATGCATCATTGTTTTCGCCCAGCTTGGCACGGCTGGTCGTCAGGGCCTCCTCGGTGATCGCGTAGGCCTCCGGGTAGCGGCCCAGGATGCGCAGGATGTTGCCCAGGTGACGCTGCGCCCGCAGCACGTCCGCGCTATCAGCGCCCGAGTCCTTCGACCACTGCTCGATGAACCGCTCAGTAAGCGCCAGCCCCGATGTGTAGTCCCCCGACTGGTACAGGTACCGCATCATGCCGCGCGCGAGATCACGAACCTTCAACTCACGCGATCTAGGCAACTCGGTGGATTCGGAGTTGACGTGCGGCAGGAGTTCCTTGAAGCGCGACCATGTCTTCGCGTCGTCGGGGTCGGTGGGCGCCGCGGCGGCCAGGATGAGGTGCGCCTCGTGCCGGTAGCCTGCCCGCTGGTCTTCGGTAAGCTCGTCGCGGAGCAGCGCCTGGATCAGCCGGTGCACCTTGATCGAGGTGCCATCCAGGGTCACCAGTGCGTAACGGGCCAGCTCGCGGATAGCGCTGGCCATCAGGATCGGGTCAGAGATCACCTCGGCCACCGCGGTGCCCGTCGGCTGCGCGCCGCGGCGGAGCACGTTGGTCGGGATCGGCTCGGGTCCGAAGAATGCGCAGCAGCGCAGCAGTTCCAGCGCTTGCGGCAGCCGCTGCTGCAGGGCGGTGACCGACAGCTTCCAGGCCGCCGTCATGGACCGCGGGTAGTCCGGCGACTTCCCCTCGTCCATGATGCCCGTGACCTGCTCATCGAGCAGCCGCAGGTACTCATCGGCCGACATCCCGGTCTCGGACAGCATGGCGCCCGCCTGTTCAAGGGCCAGTGGTAGGTCACCGAGTTCGGCGGCCAGCCGCCCGGCGTCTACGTCGCTCAGGCCCTTGGGTACCCGCTTGCTCAGGAAGTCCATGCTCTCCTGCCGGAGGAACACGTCCATCGGCACGGTGTTGATGACCGATTGCCAGCGGTGATTGCGCGACGTGATAAGTACGTCGCCGGGTCCTTTCGGAATCAGGTCCTTGATGTCTTCCGGCTGGTCGGCGTTGTCGAAGATGAGCAGCCAGCGGCTGTACGGCTCACCGAGTCGCAGCGCCTCGATCACCGCCGCGATCGCGCCGTCGATTCCCGTCGCGGCCGGCGATTCCAGTCGGAGCCTGGCGGCCAGGGTCGCGAGCGAGCCGCGCACCGACGGCAACTGGTCAGACGGGATCCACCAGACCAGGTCATAATCGGAGCTGAAACGGTGCGCATACTCGATGGCGATCGCGGTCTTGCCTACGCCGCCCAGCCCGTGGACCGCCTGCCGCTGCGGATTATCCGGATCCTGCTCCGGCAGGACGACCGTGACCCGGCTGGACGCGCCTTGCCGCAATCGGGCGAGAATATCATCCCGCCCCGTGAAGTTCTTGTTGCGCATCGGGACATCGCCCCAGATCGCCGGGGCGATCGTCCGCGGCATCCCAGCCTCAGGCACCGTCATGCGCAGATTCTATCTACGAGATATTCGCACTTAAACGGTCGACAACGGTCGTCTATATTTATAATTTTCAAATTCCACCATCATTTATAGTGACGGGATGACGCTTCTGCGAAGGGCGTGACCCATGGCGCCAAAATGTCAATTCATCACGTTCGCCATCAGCTACTCGACATTGGCCGAGAAAGGATGTATGTGTCAATTAAGCACCGAAACGAAGGTGCGGCAGGGGCCGCGACGGCGGGGCTCACTAGGCCGCCCGTGTTGAGGAGAACTATGAACGACGTTGCCGACGGCCTGCTCCTGGACGTCCGGGAGATCAGCATCACCGACCTGGAATTCACGGGCGAGGAGTCCGCGTTCGACCGGGCGCTAACGCGAATCCTCACGTCCAGCACCAAGCGCGAGTTCAGCAGCTTCAGCTCAAGCATCTGAGAGAGTGCCACATTTAGCTGAGAGATCAGCCGCGAACACTTCGCCAACCTCTGATCGGACGGGCGGTGCCGTGTACCGGCACCACGGCGTGGCGTAACCTAATCGATGCCGACGCCGATGGTACCCGCGTGCCGAATTGGGGAAGGACCCGTTCGATGGGCAAGATCGGGGATAACCCGTATCCCGGTTCGCGCGCCTTCCGCCAGGCGGACCACGCGCTCTATCGCGGGCGCGAGGCCGACGCAGACGCGGTCGTCGACCTGTGGATGACGAACCGGCTGACCGTGGTCACCGGCCCGGTCGCGAGCGGGAAAACATCGCTGTTGCTCGCGGGCGTCTACCCGCTAATGCCTGTGAATCGGGCGAGCATTCTGCCTGTCGGGGATCTCTTTCACGGCATGACCTTCCCGTTCGCGGCGCTGCCTGATCACAACCCGTTCACGTTCGCGCTGCTCAGATCATGGTCGCCCGACGACATACCGACTCGGCTCGCCGGACTGAGCGTGGGCGACTTCGTGCAGCGCTGCACGCAGGCCACGGACGGCCGCGTCTACGCGGCAATCGATCAGATCGACGATTTCATTCTCGATCCACCGCCTGGTGCCCATCCCGCGTGGCGGCAGCATTTCCTCGCCGATCTAGGCCGGGCTCTCGATGACCACCAGCGGCTCCACCTGCTGCTCATGGTCCGGAGTGAGGCGATCGACCTTGTTACAGCCGGCATTGGCGGCGGTGCACGGTACGCGATAACGGCACTGACCGTGCGGAACGCGGTCGAGGCACTGACAAAACCGGCCCTGGCCGCGGGCAGATCCTTCACCGACGACGCCATATCCAGCCTCCTCGATGAACTGCGCACCACACGGCCAGCGGGACACGAAAAACGTCCCGCCATGGCCAGTCACATCGAGCCGTCGCTGCTCCAGGTGGTCTGCAGGCAGTTGTGGGATGACTTGCCGGCAAGCGTCTGCGAGATCGCCGAATGGACGGTCAGGGAGTTCAGCGACGCAGATATCGTGCTCGCCGCTCATTGTGCGCAGGTGATCGGCCGGGTCGCGGCGGAGCGCCAGATCGCGTCCAAGCGGCTACGCGGCTGGCTGCTCGATAACTTCGTCACCGATAACGGCACTCGCGGCGGCGCCTACGGAGGCATGCCCGCCACGGCGGGCATGCCGAACGCGGTGCCTCGCGCTCTGGTAGATCGCCACCTGCTGACCCGCGAGGCCGACGAGTCGGCGCCGTGCTATCGATTGCTGACCGACCGCTTGATCGAACCGCTACGGCTCGCACACGTTGAGCATCCCGCCCCTCCGAGCGCGACGGAATACCTGGTGGCCGCCGAACGCGACCTAGCCTTGGGCGAACTCGATCACGCCTCGCACAACGCCGCTCGCGCACTCAGCACCGTATCCGGTTTCCGTGAACGGGCCCAGGCCAAGTCCCTGCTCGGCAACGTGGCTCACCGGCGCGGGAGGGGTGCCCAGGCGCTGCCCAAGTACCGGGCTGCCGCGAACCTGCTGCAGGCCACGGGCGATAACAGCGCCGCCGCGGTCCAGCTTGCCGCTGTGGGACGGGTCCTGCTTTCCGAGGGCCGTACCGGTGCCGCCGTGGCGGAATTGCGCGCGGCGGTTGATCGCGTACCCAACGACCTTGCCCTCCAGACCCAGCTCGCGCTCGCGCTCTGGCAGCTTGGCGAGGGCCGGACCTCGGTCGGGATCCTCAACTGGGTGCTGACCATAGACGGCGGATACCTGGAGGCCCGGCGATTGCGTGGCGAGATCCTGGCAGATCTAGGAGAGGCCAGGAGCGCGATGGCTGATCTGGATCGCTCGGGCCCTCGCCGTCCGTTGAGCCAGGCCGCTCGCGGGCTCGCGCTGGCCGAACTCGGCGATCACACGGCCGCGACCGAGGAGATAAACGACGCTGTCGCTAGCGCGCAGCGCAACGGGCCCGTCCTGCTTTACGCGGCGCGTGCGCTTGACCTCACCGGCGACAAGATCTCGGCGAGTGAGCGGGCCAGAGAGGCCATCGATGCCACTGACCCTCCTCTTTCTCCGCCACACCGGCAGCTAGCCCTGAAACTGGCCGGGCACAGCTGACGACTCCACCGTGGCCTGAAGCCCAAGTCGCTCTCCATTGGCGGAGTCGGCGCTTTCCGCGGTAGACGCCGCCAGATAGCCGGATGCGCCTTGAGCGGTTACCTTGAACTCATCAACACATTGATCAAACCGTGTGAAATTCGGGGACAGGAGCGACGCTCCAAGTTCTCTGTTCTTACTGTCCGCGATCGTGGCGGCAAGAATGCGCGCCTCGGCGGCTAGCGCGTTCGCGGCGGTCTCTGTCACGAATACCATGAATCCGACCTCGTCGGCCTGGCCGGTGATATCGGCGGCGGACTGACGAACCTTCCGCGCGTGGGTAGCAAGATCGGGCCCCCTGGAGTCACAGGTGTTCTCCACGAGAACCCGGAAGTCGCGGGCCATTCTTAGCAGCTTGACACATGCTTCGCGTTTTTCCCGCTCAAGACGCACTCGCTCTGCGTCGATTCGCTCCGCCCGGTCTCTCCTATCGCGTCCAGAATCCCGAATCCACCCGGCAATCACGGGGATCCCACCGGCCACAACAGGCGCAACGATGCCGATCACGGCTATGGTGAACGGAACATCAGCCATACCCCATTGTCGCCAATTTCCGCGAACAGCGACGGCAATGGTGCATATGAAGCTAACAGGGTGTCACGATAGTAGCTGGCGGACCTTTTCCTGACCCAAAGCCAGCAGCAGCGTGGGTAGCCGTGGCCCGGTGTCCTTGCTGATCAGCAGCCGGTACAGCAGGATGAACCAGGCGCGCTGCGCGGCCTTGATCTCCGGCGTGGGCGGCGCGCTGATCGGCAGGCCCCTGGTGAGCTTGGGAATGCCGTAGAGCAGCGTGGTCAGCCCATCCAGCGACCAGTCCTTGCCCATTTCCTCCGCGAGCAGCTTGAGCGCCTGGCTCTCCTGGTCCGCCACGCCGGCGAGCAGCCCGGTGTCCGGCTCCTCGCGCACCCGCGTCCGGTCTTCCGGCGCTACGTACTCGGTCACCCACGCCTGCGCGCAGTCCAGCCTCGGCCTGACCTCGTTGAGCGTCGCGACGGGTGTTTCCGGCGTCAGGTCCCGCAGAATGCGAAGCTCCTGCTCTTCGTCCCCCGCCGTGATATCGGAAACAGAAGCCAAGGTACGGAACGGCAGTGGGCGCTCGGTCTGCGGCAGCTTACCCTCGGCCGTGGTAGCCGAACGCGTGTAGATCGCGGCCTGCGCCGCGGGGGCCGTCCCGTCGGCGACCTTGCGAGTAAGCGCGTCCCACTCGTCGTAGACCCGGCCTACCTCGTCTCCGAATGCCAGCGTGATCGATTCACTGGGCCGCTTCCTGGCATACAGCCAGCGCAGCAACGGCGGCTCGAAGATCTCGAGCGCGTCAAGCGGCGTCGGCGCCCCGCCGGTTGAGCTGCTCATCTTCGCCTGGCCAGACGTGCCGACGAACGAATACTGGAAGTGCAGCGGCATCTTGCCGCCGAAGATCTCCTCGACCAGGTGCTGACCCACCGAATAGCTCGAGCCTGGCGAGGAATGGTCTACGCCGGCCGCCTCGAACGTCACGTGCTCATACGCCCAGCGCATCGGCCAGTCGACCTTCCACACCAGCTTGCCGTGCACGGCGCTGATCGGGGCCGGTCCATGTATCTTGCTGTTATCGTCGCACGCGCACGTGTAGCTGATATCGGTCGTGTCGTCGTCGAACGCCGTAACGGTGGTGTTGTCACGGCCGCAGGTGTCGCAGTACGGCTTGAACGGGAAGTAATCGGCCTGCCGTTCTTCCTCGTCGACCTCGGTCTTCTTGGTCTGGTAGCGGCGGATCACCGCGCCGATCTCCGCGCGGCGGCGCATCGCCGTGATGATCTGCTCGGTGTAGGCGCCCGACGTGTACATCTGCGTCTGGCTGATCTCGGTGACCTGGACGCCCAGCTTGTCGAGGGCTTCCTTCAATGGCGCCTTGAAGTGCTCGGCCCAGTTGGGATGGCAGTCGCCGACCGGGTCGGGTACCGAGGTGAGCGGCCGGCCGACATGCTCGCTGAACTCCTCGGGCAGCCCGAGCCCTTGCGGGACGCGCCGGAACCTGTCGTAGTCGTCCCAGGACAAGGTGTGCCGGCATGGACGGCCCATCCGCAAGATCTCGTCCGCCACCAGGTGCGGCGTCATCAGCTCACGAAGGTTCCCCAGGTGTACGTTGCCGGACGGGCTGATCCCGCTCGCACACGTCGGACGCTCGCCGGGATACCGCTCCTGCGCCAGAGCGATCACCTCGGCCGCCGTGCGTGCCACCCAGTCGTCGTTCGCTGCTGCCACCACTCCCCCTAACGCTCGGCCATAGGTTAGTCGAAATACGCTCGCGCCCGCTCAACGGCGCCGGTGTCGTGCGGCACACGTCCCTCGGCCAGCCGCCGGTCCCGGGCAGCGCCCTCTGGACCTCGCGCCCAGATAGCCAGCCGACAACTCGAGCACCTCAACCACCGTTTTGTCCCGTCCGCCATGACGCTCACCGTGCCCTCAGTTACCTGGCGTTCGATAACCAGGGCGGATGCGTATCTCCGAGCTCGCCGGCCCGCCGGGCGCATCGGGCGCTACACCTCTATTTCGCCGCCTACAGCGCGGAGGTGATCGCGGAACGTCAGGGACGGCCGTTTGGCGCGGGCGGCTAGGTAGGCACCGAACTGCACTTGGGCGCGGAGCGAGGTACCGTTGCGGATCAGGGCGGCCTGGCGGCGTTCGGTGTCGCGGATCGTTTCGGCGGTGGCCGCGATCTCCTCGGCCCGGTCGGCGGGGAGGAAAAGCACGCCGTCCTCGTCGCCGACCACGATGTCGCCGCGGGTAACCGGCAGGTCTCCCGCCGTCCGGTCGCGAACTGTCCGCGGGCCGGCCGGGAGTGAGCCCAGGCTGAACACGGGCAGGCCGATTTCAGTGATGTCGGCGGTGTCGCGGTGCAGGCCCCAGATCACGATGCCGCCGAGGCCAGCGGCCTGGGCCTCGAGCGCGACCAGGTCTCCGACGCACGCCTCATCGAGGCGGCCGCCGTTGTCGACGACCAGGATGTCGCCGGGTGAGGACGACTCCAGCGCCTCAAGGAAGACGTCGACGCTGCCGGCGTGGCCGACCGGAAGCGCGCGGCCGCGGACGCGGGTGCCGGGAACCACGGCGCGCACGCCGGGAGGGGCGCAGCGGACCGGGACACCGGCCCGCAGGCAGGCGTCAGCGATATGAGCAGTCGTCAGCAACACAAGCACCTCCGTTCACTCGCGGCACCACTGTCGGCGCCGTTAGTACGGTAATAAGGTCCAACGCGGTAAAAAATCATGCTCACAGCAGCGTTTTCTACCGCGATAAGAAGAATTACCGCGTTAATCACCGCAAGCAAGAAACGCTTGCCGGTGAGGAAGCCCACCGGTAGGGACGGCCATTGGCGGGGACGGCCACTGGCGGGGAAGCCCACGAAACGGGTTCAGTGGAGGACGATTCTGATGTTCTCGTGGCGGAGCAGGACGGGGACTATCCAGCGCTGGTCGGGCTGTATCGTCGCGCGGACCGTGCGGGTGCCGGCGTGCGCGACCAGTCTCTCCAGCATGCGGCTGCCGATGCGCTGGCGCTGGTAGCCGTCCTCGACGAGGATGCCGATCTCGCAACTGCCGTCGTCGAGCGTGACGCTGCTGGCTAGCGCCACGATCTGGCCAGCGCTTTGCGCGACGAGCGCGACATGGCCCGGAGCGCCCTTCACCGCGTCGCTGAAATAGGGCTCGGGGAAGGCGCGCAGGTAACCGTGGAAACGACGGTATATGGTCTGCCGCGAGCAGCGCGCGAACATGTCGGTCAGCTCCAGCAGGTCGCCGTCGGCTATCCGCCGGATATTCATGGCCGGGGTGAGCCGACGGGGTTCGGCACGGGTACCACGCCGGTGTCGATCAGGTGGCGGCTCACCGTGGCGGCCAGTTCGATGACCTCCTCGACGCCGGTTTCGCCGAGACGCTCGACCGGAGCGGCGGCGAGGCGGTCGGTCACCTCCTCGATGTCGCGGCGGAGCGCGCCACCGGTCTTGGTCAGGCGACCGTCACGGTCGAGCAGGCCTCTGGCCTGCAGCCTGCGCTTGGAGGACAGCCAGTCCTCGTCGGTCCAGCCCCTGCTCGGCTGGATCATTTCCCGGCTGATGGCACCGGTCGCGACGTGGGTGAGCGCGGCGTCCAAGCCGCGCAGGCCGTGGCTGACCGCGGCGATCACGTGCCCGTCACCGCGGTGCTCGCGCAGTATGGTGGCGGCCAGCCAGGTCGCCTTGACCGGGTCGTCCGGGCGGGGCAGCCGGGCCCAGGCGGCGGCCAGCGGGCGGCCGTCGAAGCGGCAGGCCCCGATGGCCTGCCAGAGCAGGTCAGGGAGTTCTCCGGGGATGGACTCCGAGCGCAGGACGTCCGCCGCGGCTTCGATGCGGGCTTCGAGCACTGCCTTCGGATCAGCGAACGTCCACGCGTCGGGGATGGCGCGCTCCACCATCTTCGGCGCGAACCCGAAGCAGACGGCCGTCACGGCGGCGGACGGGACCGGGCCGAGCGGGGCAACCCGGCCGGCGAAGTACCCCATCCAGTAACCGCGCAGACCGGTCTTGCGCAGGGCCTCGGCGACGTTGGGCGCGAAATACGACGCGCCGTGGATTGGCTCGATCGCGTGCCAGAGCCGGCGAGCGAGGGTCGGAGTGGGCTCCATGGCTTCAGCATGCCTGTTGTGGCGACCAGGTTAACAGGGCCAATATTGACGAATGGATCAGGATCTGTCGTGGTGGGCGTCGGCGGTATTCGACGGCTGGCGGGATCGATCCGGTCCCCGCTACCAGCGGCTGGCCGGGTGCCTGCTGGACTGCGTGACGTCGGGGACGCTTGCCCCCGGGACCCGCGTGCCCGCCGAGCGGGTGCTCGCGCCGGTGGTGGGGGTGTCCAGAGGCACCGTGGTGGCCTGCTTCGACCAGCTCGTAGCGGCAGGAGTGCTGCGCCGGCAGGTGGGTTCGGGGACGTTCGTGGTCGGGCGGCCATCGTGGACGGCCAGCGCCGGGCCCGCCTTCCGGCCTCTGCTGCGGCAGAGCACGTCCGGCATCGACCTTTCCGTCTCCTATCCGGCTGACCTGCGGCATTTGCCGGCGGTCTCGCTGGACGCGAGCTGGGCTTCGCTGGACGGGAACGGGCTAGAACCGGCCGGCCTGCCCATCGCGCGGTCAGCGATCGCGGACCATCTGACGTCGTTCCAGCGGCTGCCCACATCGGCGGAGCAGATCGTCGTGACGGCCGGCGCGCAAGAGTCGTTGTGGCTGCTCGGCCGCGTGCTCAGGCCAGGCCGGGTAACGGCGAGCTGCCCGACGTATCCGGGACTGGCCAGTGCGTTCGGCGCGGGACGGGTGGTCGCGGCGGCGGGGCCGTCCGACACCCGGTTGTTCGCCCGCGCCCCCGCCGGGTCGGCGGCGTACGTGATGCCGACCGGGCACAACCCGTGCGGTTCGGTCATGCCATCGCTGTGGCGGCAGAGCATGGCGGCGGTCGCGGACACCGGGCGGATCACCGTGATCGAGGACCTCACGCTCGCGGACCTGTGCCTTTCCCCGCCATTGACCCCCGCGCCGCTGGCCGCGCTGAGTCCCGAGGTGCTCGCCGTCGGATCGGCGTCCAAGCTGCTGTGGGGCGGGCTGCGGGTCGGCTGGATCCGGGTCAGTTCGCCGTCACTGCGTTCCTCTGTGCTGGACGTCAAGGCTGGCCTTAACCGGGCCACCTCGGCATTGTCTCAGCTGACGGCCGCTTCGCTGCTTGCCGCTATCAGCGCGGACTGGCTGGCCGGGCTGCGCGCCGCGCTGCGCGAGCGCAGGGACCACCTGTGCTCGCTGATCGGAGCGCAACTGCCGGCCTGGCGGGTGCCTGAGGTGCCGGAGGCCGGGCTGTCGTTGTGGGTATCACTGCCGGTCGTCGACGCCGCCGCGTTCGCCGCTGTCGCGTCCCGGCACGGCGTCACGGTGCTGCCCGGAGGAGCGGCGTGCGTGTGCGGGCGGCACCGGGGGTTCATCAGGCTGTCGTTCGCGTCGCAACTGGACACGCTGTCGCTGGCCGCCGAACGCCTCGCGGCGGCGTGGGAGGTACACGCGGAAAACCTGGCCGCCCTGTTACCTGCGGCGCTTGTCGTGGAAGCTGTGGTCCTGCTGGATGAGGTTCCGCAGCTTGGCGCTCTGCGAGCGGTCCAGCGCGATCTTCGCGGCTGAGATGAGCCCGAACAGCTCCCTGGCGCCGACTACCACGTGCGCGGTCAGGTCGGCATGCTGGCCAAGGCGGGACTTCGGGTGGACCAGGATCACGACGCGGTGAACCTCGGACGGCTGGCCGCGCTGCTCGAGGAAGGCGCCTAGCGCGTCGGCCGGCTGGTTGAGCTGCATGCTCGGCGAGCGCCCGCGCCGGTCGGCGATCACGTAATGATCGACCGCGTTGCCGTACCGGTCGTACTTGTCAGCGAGCCAGATGTCACGGTCGATGCGGACGGTGGCGTTGATGTTCTTCACCTCGATGGCCCACAGGCCCTTCGGGCCGATGAGCAGGTGATCGATCTCGCCACGGGCGTTGCGGTATCCGTGGAACAAGGTCCAGTCGTCGTTGAGCTGCTGACCGAGTTCCCTGGCGATGCGCTGCTCCCCCGCCACGCCCGCTTTGAGGATTTCCTCCGCGTCGCTGGGGACCGACTGGAGCCGCGGGTTGTTATCTCGTTTCTGGCGTCTCAGCTTGAACGTTAGCTTGAGCCAGGTGAGCCACTTGCGCTGATGGCGGGCGTCGTCGCGCCGCTGCCTGACCCGGTCGAGTTCGCGCTGGCGCTTGGAGCGTGTAGACGAATCCGCTTCCTCGCGGCGCTTCCTGACGGCGGTCAGCAGGTCACCGGGGTGGTCGGAAAGTTCGACGGTCACCATCTCACGCCTGCCCGTCTGACGTCACACGAACCTTATGGTACGCCGCATCGGGCGTGGTGGGTTACGTACGTATTCCTTCGAGTTGCCATGCGTACGTAACGACCAATGACGACTAGTCGTATTTGAGTACTCATGATTTACTACTCACATGAATCCGACCCGGTTGTTCGTGCTGGGGGCGCTGGCCAGGCACGGGGCGATGTACGGCCATCAGATCCGCCGCGACGCGCGGATGGACCGCGCTGACCTGTGGTCGGACGTACGGCCTGGATCGCTTTACGGCGCGCTGCACCGGCTGGCGGCCGAAGGACTGATCGAGGCGGTGCGCACCGAGCAGTCAGGTAACCTGCCCGCGCGGACCGTGTACCAGATCACTGCCGAGGGCCAGCGCGAGCTGCGGGCGCTGCGCGGCGAGGCGCTGCAGGAAACGGGGTTGCGGCCCGATCCGGTCGACCTCGCCCTGGTCATGAGCGACGACCTGGCCGCCGACGTCCTGCGCGGCTACATCGAGGACAGGATCCGGGCGCTGACCGCGCACGCCGCGCAGTTCGCCCACCATGGCGAGCGCACCTGGCCGGATCAGACGGTGGCCGACGACCTGGTGCTCGAGCACGCGCGGCTGCGGATCGAGGCGGAGCTGGCCTGGCACCGCCTGGTCCTCGGCCGCACCGGCCAGCTCGCCGCGGGCAGCGATCTGGCCCCCGTAACCCCGATCAGCGGAGCGGCGTCGTGACGGTCCGTCCCATCCGCCGCATCGGCGACCCGGTGCTGCGCACGGCCTGCGACCCGGTCGTCCGGTTCGATGACGCACTTGAGCGACTGGTGACCGACCTGATCGACACCGTGCAGGAACCCGGTCGGGCGGGGCTGGCCGCGAACCAGATCGGCTCCAGCGTCGCCGTCTTCTCGTACAACGCCGACGGCAAGCTGGGGTACGTGATCAATCCCGTCCTCGCCGAACTGGCCGGTGCGGAAGAGGGACTGGAGGCATGCCTGAGCATCCCGGGTATCAGCGCGGTCCGGCGGCGCGCCGAGCGCGCCGTCGTCACCGGCCTCGATCTGCGAGGGGAACCGGTCACCCTGGCCGGGCGCGGGGAACTGGCCCGGTGTTTCCAGCACGAGACGGATCACCTGCACGGAGAGCTGTACATCGACAAGCTGGACCGCGCCGAGCGCGCCGTGGTGATGCGCAGGCTCCGCGAGCAGCTGACCCGGACCCTCTGATGCCCCTCGCACGCAAAGCCCTGTACCGGCGCACCTAGCGGGGGAAGCACCACAGTACGTTATGACGATGGAGACTCTGGCTTTGACGGTCAGCGGCATGAGCTGCGAACACTGCGCGACCGCGATCCGCGGAGAGGTCGGGAAGCTACCGGGCGTAACCGAGGTGGATGTGGACGTCGCGGGCGGCACGGTCACGGTCAGCGGGCTGCCGCTGCCGGCGGCGGGCAGCCTGGCCGCCGCCGTCGAGGAGGCGGGCTATGAGGTAGTCGCGGTCCCGTGACGTAGGCCGGCCGATCCGGGTCAGGACCGGACGAGGCGAGCGATGGCCTCCGACGCTTCCTTGACCTTCTCGCTGGCTTCCGGGCCGCCCTGCTCGATGGCTTCGGCGACACAGTGACCGAGGTGATCCTGGACCAGGCCGAGCGCGACCGCTTGCAAGGCGCGGGTAGCCGCCGATACCTGGGTGAGGATGTCGATACAGTACGTATCGGACTCCACCATCCGCTGCAATCCGCGCACCTGGCCCTCGATACGGCGCAGACGCTTGAGATAGGCGTCCTTCTCCTCCGTATAGCCGCGCATAGTTCCAGTGTAGGCGGTCGCGGTAACCTCGCGGAATGCGCGATCAGAGCATCGGTGACTACCTGGGCGATCTGGCGGACCGGATACCCGCGCCGGGCGGCGGTGCGGCATCCGCGTTGCACGCGGCCCAGGCGGCCGCGCTGATCGCCATGGTCGCCAGGTACAGCGACGGGGCCCGCTACGACACGGCGCTGATGTCGCGGGTCATTTCCGAGGCCGACGCGCTGCGCGAACGTTCGCTGGCGCTCGCCGCCGCGGACGCGGAAGCGTTCGAGGCAGTCTCGGCGGCATACAAGGTGCCCAAGGACGAGCCTGACCGGAAGGACCTGATCGCCTCGGCGCTTAGCGGGGCGGCGCGGCCTCCCGCCGAGTTGATCGATGTGGCGTCGCGGCTGGTATCACTCGCGGAGGAACTGGTGCCCGCCGGGAACCGGAACCTGATCGCCGATGTGGCCGCGGCCGCCGCGGCCGCGATGGCGGCGGCGATCACCGCACGGGTGAACATCGAGGTCAACCTGCGCGGGACCACGGATCCGTCGGCGGCACTTGCGGATGACATCGTGGCGCGCGCGGAGCGGGTGGTGACCGCGGTCCGCGGGGAGATCACGTCGTGAGTCCCGCGGCCGCCCTGGGCGGGAAAGAACTAGCAGCCTCGATCAGAATAGGCGTCGCTGCTTCAATCGCGGAGTTGGCGGCGCCGCCCCGGCTGACGGTGGTCACCGCGACTCGCGACGAGGCCAGCGCGTGGTACGTCCGGTCGCTGGTGAAGGCAGGCGGGCATCGAATGCGGGGTCGCCGACCTCGGACCGTCGGCCTCGGCCACCGACATATCGGCCATGCTCGCGCAGTTGTCCGCCGACCAGTCCGTGCACGGGATCATCCTGCAGACGCCGCTGCCTCCGGCGGCCGGGCTGGCCGGGCTGGCCGGTGCCATCGACCCGGCCAAGGACGTGGACGGAGCGAACCCGCTTTCCCTCGGCCGGCTGGCGGTGGGCCTGCCCGCGTTCGCGCCGGCGACGGCCGCGGCGGTCATAGCGCTGCTGGATCACCATCAGGTGGGGATCTGCGGTGCCCGGGTGGTCGTGGTCGGGCGTTCTGCCGTGGTGGGCAAGCCGGGACCGACCATGCTGCGGTAGACGGCCAGAAGGGCCGCGCGCTGCTCGTCGCTGAGCCGGTCATCGGCATGGATGGCGGCCTCGGTGGCGGGCGGCGAGGATGCGCCCCCGGCCTGCGCCGTGTCGCCTGGCGAGTCGCTCGCTGTGTCACTTGCCGTGTCGCCGACGGCGGCGTCGATGAGGCCTGCCTGGGTAAGCAGCGTCTCCGCGGAAACGTTGAGGGCGTCCGAGATCGCCTTGAGCACGCGCACCGATGGCTGGTGCAGGCCACGCTCGACCTGACTCAGGTACGGGTTGGACAGGCTGGTCAGCTCCGCTAGCTGGCGCAGCGACAGGTTGGCCATCTTGCGCCGCGTCCGGATGAAGGCGCCGAGCGCTTCGCGCCGGTCACCCCACGTGTCGGTCATTGGGCCCTCCTACGCTAACTATAACAAGCGACAGCCCCGGCGTACCGGGGCTGTCGCTGGTCAGGTCCGCGATGCTCAGGCGGCTTCCGCACTGTTGCCCGGGGTCAGGTTGCCAGGGGTCAGCGCCCGCGCAACGCCCTCAGCGAACCGCCGCTGGCTGGCCAGCAGCGCCTCGATGGCATCGTAAGTGCTGCTCACAAACGCTTCCGGCTTCGGCAGACGATCGGCGAACGGCACCCGCACCGGCGACTCGGGCAGCATGTCCTGGGCGGTCTGCGCCCAGCCCTTGAGCACGTCGAGCACGACCTGCTCGCTCTTCCTGATGGTGGACTCGATCTCCTGCACGACGTTGGTACCCATGATCCTTACCTCATTCCCTTGGCTTCCTCGGCTATGCAAACTATATCTAGCAATGCTTGGTAGGTCAAGCGGTTGCTAGATTTACCTTGCAAGCGGTATCGGAGCCCGTGTCCAATCGGCTTAAATGGGACGAATAGGCGGATTTTGCCAAATCCCTTGAGTGAGTCAATTGCGCAATCGACACGCTCTAGCGAGGTCAATCGCGCAATTGACTCAAAAAAAGGGGGGGAGGGCGAACCGTTACTCGTTGCGGGCTACGTCGGGGCCGGTGATGCGGGCTAGCAGCGGGAACGTGGCGGCGATGATGGCGAGGGACAACACCACGCCGGCGGCCGTCATCAGGTAGTAGGCCGCTCCGGGCCAGGACAGCGTGTAACCCATCTGGGCACGCAGGAACAGGGCGGAGGCGCCGAAGCCCGCGGCGATCGAGATCACCGCCACCCCAAGCAACGGGACCGCGCTTTCCAGCGTCACCACGCGGCGGAGCATGCCCAGCGGGGCGCCGGTCAGCCGCAGCAGGCTGAACGGGCGTTTACGGTCGGCCAGGCCCCCGGCCAGGCTGGCCGCCAGCGTGCAGCCGGCGATGGGCAGCGCGGTCAGGATCACCACGTCGGCGAGTCGCTGGTACTGCGTGTACCGCACCATGTCCTGCCCGGAGATCTCGCCAATGGTAAGCGGCGGCTCCCCGGCCGGGTACGCGTTGTCCAGTATCGTGCGAGCCGTCTCGATGGCAGCGGTTGTCCCGTCCGTGCCGGTGACGATGGTCAGCGCGGTGAGCCGCCCGCCGGACGGCAGCGTCGCGCCCGGCCAGAGGGTAGCCGACGAGGCGTTGCCGAGCAGACCCCAGACCGGGAACAGGGCCGCTTCCGCCCCCGCTGGGCAGCGGCCTAGAATCCGCACCCGGTCCAGTTGCGCGCAAGAGACCAGGCCGGCGCCCAGCGAGCCGTACCGCGTGGCCGGCAGGCCGACCGTCCGCGGGGGAATCGACCGCTCCTGGGGATCCTGGTAGACGACCATCGTTCCGGTCACGCCCGGCGTGCCGTCCAGCCGGGCTAGCAGCGCGGCCGGCACCCGGTTCGCCGAGTCGCCGTCGAAGGCCTGATCCAGCAGGACGGCGCGCGCGGCCGGGGTCGGCTGCGTGCCGCTCGCGTTGGCGTTGATCGTGGTGATCGACACGACCGCGACCGTGGTGATGAACAGGGCGAGCACCAGGCCGCTGACCGCGCGGAACGCGGCCTTCGGATTGTCGCCGAGACGCCGCGCGGCGATCAGCGCGGCGGGCTTGCGCGTACGCGCCGCCGCCAGGCGGGCGCCGATCATCGTCAGCCACGGGCCGATGAGGACCAGCCCGGCCATCACCAGCACGAAGCTGGGCATGAACGCCTGGATCTGGCTGCCGGTGCTGTGCGGACGGCCGGCCACGACGTACCAGCCGAGGAGCCCGAGGCCGGCCAGCAGCGGGAGCACCCGCCACACGCCGGGCGGGCGAGGCGTGACGCGGCGCGTGACGCCGAGCGGGGAGATGTTGACCCGGCGCAGCGCGAGCAGGGCCACGACCGCCGCCGCCACCGGGACGCCCAGCCCGACCAGCAGCACATCGATCAGGCTGAGCGACAGGTCGCTGGGGAAGAACGGCGCTCCTGTGAACGGAATCGACGCCAGCGGCGCCCGCAGCAGGACATAGAACAGTCCGAAGCCCAGCCCCGTCCCAACCACCGAAGAAAGAACAGCTTCCACGCAGGCGATCAAGGCGATCTGCCGTGGCGTGCCGCCCGCCAGCCGCATCGCGGCGAACCGCTGCTCGCGCCGCGCGGCGGACAGCCGGGTGGCGCTGCCGGTGAACATCAGCACGGGGAACAGCAGCGCCAGCGCGATCACGCACAGCACCAGGTCGATGGCGTTCGCGTTGAGGCCGACTCCGATCAGGCAACTGCTGTTGCCCGAGCAGCCACTCGGCGGCGTGGTAGACATCGCCGTGATCTTCTGCGCGCCGGAGACGTGCGACAGCGTGGCCGGGATGTAGCCGACGACGACGGCCAGTGAGTTGGGCGCCGGCAGCGCGGCGTCCCCGATTACTCCGGCCAGCCTGCCGGGAAACCGGTCGGCGAGCTGGTCGCGCGGGAGGGTGCGCAGCAACGCGGCCAGCGCGGGCGACGCGTAGTACTGACCTGCCGCGGGCACCCGCGGCAGACCCGGCGGGACCGGCGAGGTAGTACCGGTGGCCGCGACGTCGACCCGGGCGATGACCTGCCCCTGGTAATAGTCTGCGGTGACCAGCCACCACTCCGGAGCCGCCTGCCCCCTGGACGAGGCACTGGACTCGAGCCACGCATACCTGCCGTTCTGATGATTCACGGCGTTGATACCGGAGACGGAGATCAGCAGCAGTCCGGTGCCCAGCCCGACGGATACCACCAAGATGATCAGGCGGATCAGGGCTTCGCGACCGCCGTTGAGGGTGAGCCGAAGGCCTAGGCGGATCATGGCGCCACGCCGGTCAGCGTGCTTACCTGGCCGTCGCGGACTATTACCTCGCGGTCGGCGTAGGCGGCTACCCGGGCCTCGTGGGTGACCAGGAGGACGGTGGTGCCGTGTTCGCGGGTGGCGGCGGTGAGCAGGTTCATCACGTGCTCGCCGGCCACCGAGTCCAGGCTGCCGGTCGGCTCGTCGGCGAACAGGACGTCAGGGCGCGCGACCATGCCGCGGGCCAGCGCGATGCGCTGGGCCTGACCGCCGGACAACTCGCCCGACCTGCGGCCCTCCAGGCCGTCAAGGCCCAGCCGGGGAAACCACGCGCGCGCCTCCCGCAACGCGGGGCCGCGGCGCGCGCCGTTCAGCAGCAGCGGCAGCGCGACGTTTTCCTCGGCACTAAGCTCGGGCACCAGCTGGCCGAACTGGAACACGAAGCCGAACTTGTCCCGGCGCAGTTCGCTGCGCTTCGCCTCCGGCAGCGTGTCCAGGCGGGTTCCGCCGAAGATCACCTGGCCGGCGTCAGGCACGAGGATGCCGGCCAGGCAGTGCAGCAGCGTGGATTTGCCGGAACCGCTAGGGCCCATGATGGCCAGGATCTCCGCCCGTCCGACGGTCAGCGTGGCACCGCGCAGCGCCGGCGTCTGGCCGAACGACTTCTCGACGTCGCGTGCCTCGATGATGATGTTGTTCACGCCCGGACCTCCTGCGCCAGGATGCTGAGCCGGGCCGCGGTGTGGTCAATCCAGCGCAGGTCCGCCTCAAGGTGATAGAGCCCGTGGTCGGCGAGCAGGGTGTCAATCATGGTGCCCTGCTGCTTCAGGTCGGTGAGTTCGCGCATGCGCCGCAGGTGCGCGGCGCGCTGCGCGTCCAGATAGCGATCGGCCGGGCGGTCGAGCATGAGCGACAGCACGACTTTGGCGAACAGCACCGTCTGCAGATGCGGCTCGGGGTCAGCCGGCGTGCTGAGCCACTGTTCCACCTCATCCGCGCCCAGCGGGGTGATCTCATAACGCTTGCGATCGGGACCCTCGCCGTGCTCGGCCGGCCCGGCCACCGCCTTGCCGTCACGGGCCAGCCTGCTCAGCGTGGAGTAGACCTGGCCGTAGGGCAGCGGCTTGCCGCGGCCGAAGAGCGCGTCGTAGTCCCGCTTGAGGTCATAGCCGTGGCTCGGCTCACGCTCCAGCAGACCCAATAGGGTGAGGGGAACACTCATACCTGAGAATATACACTCGGTGTATACGCGCGGCAAATAATCCTGGCGAAGTCGCGCGACGAGAGTTGCCGTTTCGAAACACTCAGGGTGCTAGGGCGGCGGCGCACCGCATCGTAGGCTTATCCCGTTGCTGAGGGTGGGAGGGCCGCTGTGCGACGCATATGGATGGGTCTGCTTGTTGTGCCAGTGGTGATGGCGGCGATTGCGCCGGCTGTCGCCGAGGCGTCACCGACGACGCCGGCCCGGCCGGCCGCTGTCGCTGGCGCGCATCATGAAACGCTGCGATACGGCATGCGCAGCGGCTCGGTCAAGTCGCTGCAGGAACGGCTGGCGCGGCTCAAGTACTACCCGGGCGCGATCGACGGCCACTTCGGGACCGACACCCAGGAAGCGGTCTGGGCGTTCCAGGAAGCGCATGGCCTCCCCGGCGAGGACTACGTGAGCGCCACGATGTGGCGGGACCTCGAGCACCCGTCCGCGCCGCCGGTCCTCGTACCGCACGGCGGTGCCGACCGGATCGAGATCAATCTGTCCCGCGAGCTCCTCGTCCTGTATAAGGACAACAAGCCGGAGCTGATCAGCCACGTATCCACAGGCGGCGGCTACTACTTCTGCTCCCCTGGTGGCGGCTGCGGTACGGCGATCACGCCGACGGGCGACTTCCACACGCTGTCCTACCTGCCGGGCTGGGTCACCGTCCCGCTCGGGGCCATGTACAACCCGGTGTTCTTCCTCGGTTCCGCGTACGCGATCCACGGTGACATACCCGTGCCGCTAGCGCCGGTTTCGCACGGCTGCGTGCGCATCCCGATGGACGTCGCCGCGTTCTTCCACAAGCTGGTGTCCGTGCCTGGTGAGCCGGTCTACATCAGGCGGTAACGCGTGCAGGTCCCGCGGGTAGGCCAGCCTTGCCCGCGGGACCTCTATGATCGGGCGCGTGCTCGCGCTCAAGCTCGCTCTCGTCGTTCTGGTACTGCTCGTCATCGGCGTGCTGCGTGACCGGCGGAGCTTCAGCAACGCGATCCTGCTCGGCTTCGGCTTCGCACTGCTCGCGCTCGGCGCCGCTAACCGGCTCGCCGATGCTCCCAGCCGCTGGTCGCACTGGCTGCTTGAGTTCCTGCTCGTGCTCATAGCCATCGGCCCGTTCCTGGTCGCTGGCTATCTACTCCAGAACGGCGTTGTGATGGCGCGCCGCGAGGGTATGCGGCCCAAAAACCTGCTGTCGCTGCTGGCCGGGCTGGGAATCCTCAGCGTGATCGCGGTGGCGGTCGCCGCGCTACGAGCCGGTTCCCGCGAGCTGAGCCTGTTCTCGGCGCTGACCATGGTGCTGTTCGGCTACGTGTCGTTCCAGTTCGTCTCTTTCGTCGTGTACGCGTGGCTGTACGCGAGGCTGCCAGTGCGCCACCGCGCGGACTTCGTGGTCGTGCTCGGCTCGGGGCTGCTCGGCGGCGGGCGGGTGCCGCCGCTGCTGGCCGGCAGGCTGGACCGCGGGCTGGCGGTGTACCGCAAGCAGCGGGGCGACCCGCTGCTGATCGTGTCCGGTGGCAAGGGCAGCGACGAGCAGGTATCCGAAGCGGCCGCGATGTCGGCTTACCTGGTCCAGCTCGGTCTGCCCGCCGATCACGTGCTGCTCGAGGACCAGTCGCGCACCACCGAGGAGAACCTGGTCTACAGCAAGGCGATCATGGCGCGGCTCCGGCCAGATGGCTACCGCTGCGTGATCGTGACCAGCAGCTTCCATGTCTTCCGCGCGGCGATCATCGCCCGCCGCACCCGCGTGCACGGGCAGGTCACTGGCGCCCGGACGGCCGGCTACTACTGGCCGACCGCGATGATCCGCGAGTTCGGAGCCGTGTTCCTCAGCTACCGGTGGATCAACCTCAGCATCTGCGCGCTGATCGTCGTGTTGCCGACGGCCTTCGAATACCTGCGGCCGCACCTGTAACGAACTGTAGATCGTGCCCGGGCCCGGCTGGATCGGCTCGACGACGGTCAGGAAAACAACCCCTGGTCGCGAGCAGACCTCGAAGCCGAACGCGGCGTCGGTGGCGGTCCGCTGGCCGGGCGGGATGACGCTCAGGTCGCTCGCCGTGCTGACCGGATGGCAGCCAGCCCCGGTGCTCACCGCGACGTCGCCGTAGGCCAGCAGCGTGTGCGCGGTCGCGCCCGGCGCGAGGTTGACGACGCGCTTGCGGTCAAGCCCGGCGCGCCAGTTGGCCGGGCTGCCCAGCCGCTTGCCGTTGTCACCGATCACGGACACGCCGGGATAACCGTCGAGCGAGCAGGTGTGCCGGCTCAGGTTGGTGAACTGGAGCGGGTAGTAGATCGTGCCCAACGCCCCGTTGCCCTGGTCGATCGCGATCCAGACGCCGAGGTCGCTGGCGGTGCACGCGGAAACCGGCGGGGTGGCGTGGGCGGGGGCGGCCTCGGCGGTCGCCTCGACGGTAGCCGCGCCGGCGGCCGTGGCGGCCAGGACGGCGGCTGTGGCGGCTATTAGCACAGTGCGTAGTCTCATGTCTTTTAGACGCCGTACCGGCCCCGCGGTTGGGTCACGAAACCCTACTCATGAACGGCTGAGCGCCAACCCGCTCAGGTGCTGGCGCCCCGCCCGGCCGGCTGGCCGGCCAGCAGCGCGTGGAGCGTGTCGATGGCCTGCGTGATGGGCTGGTTGGCGGTGACCACCCGCAGCCAGGCAGGCATCGTCGAGGCGGGGACGAGCGCACCGCTGAAGAACACGGGGATGATGATGACCGCGCCGAGTTGCTGGGCCACTTCCGGGCTCTTGCCGAGCAATCCGATCAGCGCCGCGAGCCAGGACAGTGCCAGCGCGACGAGCAAGAGCACGGCCACCGCCGCGAGCCAGCCGCCCAGGCCCGCCCGCGGGCGGAACCCGGCCATATACCCGGCTGCTCCCGCCGCCGCCAGGCCGGCCAGGCTGCGCACCAGGTCGGCGATGACGTGACCGGTGATCACCGAGGA
>DASXDG010000362.1:0-4404 GCA_036490795.1 Streptosporangiaceae bacterium | reverse complement strand
CGTCGGTTCGAGGTAGTCATCAGGTAGCATGACCTGCTGTTTTATGGTGCGTGACGCGCCGGGAGAATGGTCGCGGTGCCGGCTGGGTGCGGCGGTGTCGCGGCCGCAAGCTCGTCGTCTTCGGCTCGCTGCCGTCCTGTGGGCCTTCAACCGACGAGTTTGAATTCAACTGCTTGCTCTCGGTACCGGATCGGTATTCGTGGAATTCGGGGTGCTAGGCCCTCCGGGTTATCTGATGGTGGTGGCCGAGGGTGAGCTGGACCTGGACCCGTTCACCGGGTTGTGCGACCATGCGCGGTCGGCTGCGGATGGGCTCACAGGCAAGCCTCAACCCGGGCCCCTCGGCGGGCTGATCCCGGGAGATCCGGACCAGCGAGTGCCCCGTCCTGCCCCCGGCCGCGCCGCCGCCGTCACGGTAACGCGGTACTTATGTCCAACGCGGCGGTTGAGGGTGCTGTGAGCAGCCTTTTCTTCTGTGCTGGACATAATTACCGCGCTGATCACCCGCCAGCCCCGCACAATGAGCACCGCCCGGCGCCGCCGCCCGTGAACACGCAACTTTTCCGCGCGTGTTCTTAGCCTTAACGCGGCGAGTTTGAGTCTGTTCTTCACATGAACTTCTTTCACAGAGCCTTCTTCGGCTCACGTGGATCCCACGCTCCCGGACGCTACTGGCATTTCGGTGGGATCACGATGGTGCTCTGCTGGCGTAGTCAAGCGGCTCATGGCCAACCGTGTGGGGGTTGTGCTTGCCTATTCGGCGCAACAGCCGTCCATGTGCCCTAATGGCACGTCCATCGTTTGTCCTGAACGCACCTTGCGTTACCGGCGGCTCAGGGCCCCTTCGATCCTGGCCGTAGTAACGAACCGGCCGGGTCCGGCAATCTCGGAGGGGGGATGGCTGCGGTCGTCTGCGTATGTTCGTCTTCGGCAGCAGGCTCTGTGAGGACAGCGCAGCGTGCCGTGTGCCGCGATATCACCAGATCCCGTTTCGACGTGAGAGAGCTGGGCGAGATCGGTATGAGCACTGGCACCGAGACCGGTCAGCGGCGCCGGCGCCGCCTGCGGCTGACCTCGGTGCGGTCGATCCCGGTCGAGTTCAGCGGGGAGCGAGCAGGCGAGGGACCGCTCACCTTGGGCCAGCTCAACATCCACAACTGGCTGAGCGAGACACCCGACCACTTCTACGCGATCTTGTGTGCCGAGCTCCCGGTGCCGGCGGTGGTATCGGTCGCAGACGTGGCCGAGGCGACCGCGGCGCTGGTCGCGCGGCACGAGAGCCTGCGTACCTCCTACCTGCCCGGTGAGCAGCCGCGGCAGCGGGTCGCGGCGGCCGGCGTCCAGCTGCTGGAAGTCTGCTCGCTCGGCCAGGGCCAGTGGGGACCGCGGGACCGCCCCGCGGTCGGCGAGGCGCTCGTCCAGTGGCTTCGCGACTCACCCGATCCGGAACGGCGGCCGGTGCGCGTGGCGGTGGCCATCGCTCCCGACACGGGTGACCGGGTCATCGCGTGCGCCGCCGGGTTCTCGCACATGGCGGTGGACCACGGAGCAATCGAGATCCTCAAGGCCGACTTCGCCGGGCTGCTGAACGATCCGGCGCTACGGCCGGCCGGGCGGCGTCGCCTTCCCCTCGGGCACCAGCCGTTGGACCAGGCCGGGCTGGAGGCGACCCCGGCCGAGCAGCGCAGGGCAGAGGCGGCACTGGACCGCGTACGGGAGCAGTCGCGGCGGATCCCGCGCTGCCTGTACACGTTGCCGGGTGCCCGGACTGCCGGTGAGTCGCTGGTGGTGGAGTTGTCGTCGGTGGCCGCCGCGATGGCCGTGCGGCGGGTGGCCGCGCGTACCCGGACCAGCCGGTCCGGCGTCGTGCTCGCCGCCATCTGCGCCGTGATCGCACGCCGCGCCAGCTACCCGGAGCTGGTGTTCCCTGTGTTGTCCAGTAACCGTTTCGAGCGCCACCTGGTGAACTACGTCGGTTCGCTGGCCCAGGATTCCATCGTCACCGTCGAGACCGGCGGGAGAAGTTTCGACGAGCTGGCCGGGCACACCTGGATGCGGGCGGCAGAGGCGAGCCGGCACGGCAGGTATGACGAGGTCAAACGGGCTGCCATGGACGAACTGACCGAGCACGAACGAGGCCTGCGCTTCAACCATGATCCGCTGTTTAACAGCCTCATCCCTGAGTCGTGGTCCGGACTGACCGCGGGTGTCGGGTTCCAGCCGGAGGAGATCGATGTAGCGCTTACCCGGACCGGGCTGCGGTGGCGGCCGATGCCGGTCAACGCAACGCCGATCCGGTTCACCCTCAACCAGATCGATGGCTGCCTGCGGCTGGACATGTGGAGCGGTGACACCGGCCTGGTGCCGCGGACCGAACTGGAATCGGTGCTGCTGGCCATCGAGCGCCTGCTGGTGGCCGCCGCACACGGTGACGTGACCGCCGGCGCGATGCCGGGTGTGATCGGGCTGGAACCCCTGGCCAGCACCCCGGACCGGACACTGGTCGACTCCTGCTGGGTCGGCATGGCCGACGTCAAGCGCCTGGTCGACGACGCCATCGCGCCTGCGGCGGCCCATGTCTTCGCGTCGGCCGGGGGCCGCCCGCTGGTCGCCTGCCTGACCGCTACCGACGCCGTCCGCACACCGCGACAGGCGCACGCCGCCTGCATGGCCGCCCTCGCCCGGCACCCGACGGCCATTACCCCGCGTCATTACGTCATCTGCCGCACCGCACCGGCAGACCCAGCCGACCTCGCCGCCTGGCCCGCGCCCCAGGCCGCCGGCACCGGCCGCGCCTGCAACCCGTAGTACTTCAAATGCGGTCGTGCACAGTGAGCTAGGCCGGGCTTACTGGTTGGCCGCGGCGAGATCGTAGTGCAAGCCATCCGGGGCCGCCGCACTCAGTCGGTACGGTCCTCTCCGCTTGGATCGGTCGTGCTCGTGCTGTGCGCCATCGCGGCGGCTACCGGCGCGGTCATGGGCCGAGCGGGGCCTGACTCTGCCGTAACGGGTACGGCCGGCGGAGCGAACCGCGGCAGCAAGGTGTGCCAGGGCGCCCGCTTGCGGCCGGTCAGCGGAACGGCCAGCGGCGTCCTTGCCAGCAAGGCGGTCAGCGCGATGCTGCCGAAGTAGGCGATCGCCACGGTCAGCGGGAGCCATATCCAAAATGGCGTCCGGATCGCGAAGCTATTCCACCCGAACCACGAGGCCAGCGCGGTGATGAAGATCATCTGTGCCAAGTAGATGCCGTATGAGTTATCCGCGCCGACGCGCGCCGCGGCCTTGATTCGCCACGACCGTTCCGGCTGGACAAGCCACATCCCGACCAGGTACACGCACGCCAGTATCCCCACGTTGAACGGGATTACGCTGGGCTGGAAGGGGTCGCTGCCGCTGCCCAGATCCGTGCTGATCCCGGCCCGGGCCATGAAGTACACGCCTTCGGCGAAGACCAGCCCGACCACGGTGAAGTAGACGACGAGCACCGCGTTCCTGACCACCCAGTCGTGCACCTTGGTCATGTGGCACGCGACGATGGCGCCGCCGATCAGGTAAAGCACGTAGTTCAGGGGGTTCTCCTGAGCGTACTGGCCGCGCACCACTATCGCGGGGAACAGGTGCCAGTGCATGCCGATCGACACCGCGATCTGCACCACCAGCGTTACCGCGAGGACCAGCCCATGGTGTCCCTTGGTCTTCTTCAGCAAGATGAGCAGCAGCGGGAACAGCAGGTAGAACTCCATGATCACGATCAGGAAGTACAGCTGGTTGTATCCGACCTCAAGCTGCCTTCCGAAGGACTGCGCCGCCCGCAGCGGGTTGGGGTACGACGTCTGCCGCAGTACGTACAGGAACCAGAGGAAGTAGATGGCGTTCCAGCACAGATACGGGATCCCGACCGAGACGAACCGGCGCCAGTAGAACCGGCGCAGCTGGGATCGTTTCAGGTCGTAGTAGGCATAGGTCAGCATGCACGCGGAGATGAAGAAGAACGCGTCGCGCGACACGTGCAACAGCAGCAGCGCCGCGTTCGAGTACACGGCGGCTGTCCAAGGCGTGAACGCGATGATCGTGTGCGTACTGACGACGCCGGCCTGTTTGATCGGTCGCATAGCGTCGACCTGGTCGAGCCGCTGACGGCCTGCCATCAGTACACCACCCGCGGATACAAAAGAATTCTCCAGTTTCTCTCGCCGTGCCAGGCGAGCCAGAGAGGCTGGCGTTCGTCGGCACCGGTGACCTGATGGGCTGCGTCCGGAAGATCGCTCCGGACAACGACTCGCATGAGTGTGCCGGCCCTTCGTGAAAGAAAAGTTAAAATTCGCAAGGCTTCGGTAACTCCCGGCATCTTCTCAGCCGGGATTGATTTCAGTGACAGACAGGGAGTAACCACAGGACGACGCG
>DASXDG010000361.1:0-9465 GCA_036490795.1 Streptosporangiaceae bacterium | reverse complement strand
TGCAGGATGTACCGGCACAGCGCCACCCCGAGCAACTGCGTCGCGATGAGGGTGCCGCGCTCGGCCGCCCGCTCGTCGCCCAGGTCGGCGATCGGCTGGATGATCAGCTGGCGGAGCACGGTCTGGAGTTGCCCGGCGACGATCTCGCTGGTGGCGGCGGTCCGGATCAGGGCGATCATCTCGTCGTCGTGGGCGGGGTCCTCCCACCGGTTGATGAAATAGCGGGCAAGCAGTTCGCCCCGGTCGCTGGCCGGCACCGAGCCCAGGTCAGGGACGTGCAGGTCCACGGTGACGGCGGCCGTGAACAACCCCGCCTTGGACCCGAAGTAGCGGATCACCATCGACGCGTCGACGTCGGCCCGCGCGGCGACGGCGCGGATGGTGGTCCCTTCGTATCCCCGCGCGGTGAACATCGCCCTGGCGGCGGCGAGGATGGCCCGGCGGGCGGGCTCGGATCGCGGCCCGCCGGTCCCTGGCACCGGGACGACCTGGTTTGCGGCCGCCGTCGCGGCACTGCGAATGTCCATCAAGTTCCAGCTTAGCCTTTGCCAACGCGTGTTGGCCAACGATTGTTGACAATTTCTGAGAGTGTGCCTAATGTTGTGCCAACAACCGTTGGCATTGCAGGGGAGGACCACGTGGCGGCAAGGCACGCCGGTGGCGGCCGCACGTATCCGGCCAAGTACCGCGCGCTCGCGGGCTTCATCGTGGCCAGCGCTGCCTTCGTCGCGATCTTTGTCGCGGTCACCCTCAGCGCTTTCCACAAGCCGACACCGCACGGCGTACCAGTCGGCGTCGTCGGTTCCGCCGCGGTGACCGCCCAGGTCGAGCACGGCCTGGACAGCGCGGCACCGGGCGGGTTCAGCTTCCGCGATTACCCAACCGCGGCCAGCGCGACGACCGGGATCGCGCAGCGTCAGGTCGATGGCGCACTGGTCGCTACCGGCCCGAAGCTGCGGTTGCTCGTCACCCAGGCCGGGGGAACCGGCCCTGAGCAGGCACTCAACGTGGCCTTCACCGCCGTGGCGGCACGCTCAGGACGTCAGCTCACAGTGACGGACGTGCTCCCGCCCCGGGCCGCCGACACCCAGGCACTGTCGTCCTGGTTCGTCGTCCTCAGCGTGCTGATCCCCAGCCTGGCGGCGGGCTCGGCGTCGGCGCTGGCATTGCGCCGCGCCCCGCGCGCCTGGGCCGTCGCCGCGCCGGTGGCCATGGCCGTCGTCAGCGGGCTGATCGCCGCGGCGATCGCAGATGGCATCGCGGGCCTGGGCAACTACGGGGCGATCGCCGGCATTGGGGCGCTGTCCTCGCTGGCCGTGGCCACCCCCACGGCCCTGCTGGCACGGATCCGGCCGCCCCTGGTCGCCCTGGCCGTCTTGGCGTTCATCGTGTTCGGGATCCCGGCCAGCGGCGGGCCTGCCAACCTGGCAAGCTTCACACCCGGCTTCGTGCGCGCACTTAGCCCGGTACTGCCGCTAGGGGTGGGGGCAAGCACCATCCGCAACGTCGTCTACTTCGGCGGCCATGACACCACCGCCTACCTCTGGACCCTGGCCGCCTGGGCGCTCGCCGGCGTCGTCGGCCTGAACCTGATCACGGCGCTCCGACGCCCTGTCCCCGCAGTGACGCAGCCCGTCACGCCACCGCTTGGCCTGGCCGAGCCCGTCCCAGGCGTCTCAGAACTTGGCCCGGCCCAGCCCGTCAACATGGTCGTCGGCTTCGATGACTCCGAGCCCGCACGGCGGGCGCTCACCTGGAGCGCGGACCTGCTCAAGACCCGTCCGGGTGCCCTGCACGTCGTTTACGCCGACCACGTGCTCATCGACAGCGACCTGTCCGGGTTCGGGCGCGCGGAGATGGACGAGGACCGCGACGAGCAGGCCGCCCGCGTGGCTGAGGCCGCCAAGCGGATCGCGACCGCGGCGGGCGTGCCGTACACGTTCGAGCGCCGCCAGGAATCGCCCGCGGACGCGATCCTGCGCACGGCGAGCACTTACGCCGAGCCTGACAGCACTCCCGTTATCGTGGCCGGCCGCTCGCATCATGTCCCGCACCGCGTCATCGGCTCGGTCCCGGTCCGGCTGCTGAACCAGTCGCCCTACCCGGTAGTCACCATCGCGTGACCGCCCGCTCCACCGTCGGCCGGCGGCCATCACCGGCCGGCGGCCCGCGCGGCAAAACGCAACGGCCGGCCCTACCAGGTGATGGTGGCGACTTGGGCCGCCCGGTCGAAACCAGGCGGGAACCGCAACGGCGTGAACTTCCCATTGCTCATCACGCCGATGTGCAGGCCGTCAGGTGCGTCCTCAAGGGTGCCCGCGGCGTAGGTGGTCCATGATCCGACGACCGCGTCGCCGGACGGGCTGACCCATAGTGCCTGGTCCGTGGAAATGCCCTTCTTCGCCATCTGCGTTACCTGGTAGGCGATCCTCGCCTGCTTAGCCACCGTGGGCCCGGTCGTGAGCGGGTAGGTGAGGAAGCTCAGGTTCGGGTCTGTGCCAGGCCCGGTGACCGCCGCGCAGCCGAACGTCGTGCCGTCCGCGCTGATGAACTGACTCGCTCCCCTTCCTCCGGTGCATGCCTGCAAGAGAGTGACGGGGTACTCCCAGGTCTGCACGTCCCAGACGACCTTGCTGTCCGCCAGCAGGCCGCCGCTTGACAGCCCGGTCACGCTCAGCTCGCGCACGATGTTCTTGGAGCCGAAACCGAGGAACGGGTTCTTGGACTTGCTTTGCGCGGTCGCGCTCGCGGTGTCAACGGCGACCAGCCGGTCCCCGTCGATCCACGTCAAGGACACACCGTCGAGGCCCTTCGTGTAGCTGCTCGCCAACGTGAGAGACGGGTCGTTCGTGGTCCACTCGTGCAGCAGCTGGCCGGTGGCAACCGAGAAGACCCGCACCGCCAGCCCGCCGGATGCGGTAAACCCGGTCACGGCGAGCTCCTTGCCGGACCCGGACACCGCCGTGGCGGTGTCCACGAGCTCACTGGAGCCGTGCACGGTTTGCGGCTTGATCGGCAGCAGGGTCAGGCTGGCCGGGTGCGCGGTGCCGGGAGCGAGCCGCACCACGTACCAGGTGATGGTCCCCGTTGCCTTCACGATGCCGTTCGGGACCTCAATTGACGCGGTGGGGTACGTCGAGGCCGAGACGACGAACGTCTGGTCGTCATTGGCCGCCGTGATGCTACGGAAGGAGGTCTTCAAGGACTTGCGGGCCGGGGGCGCGAATGTCGCTAGCGTCTTGCCGCTGACCGAGTCCCCCACCACGACGCCGTTGTTCTGGGTGAGGGCCGCGTAGTAGCGCGGTACGCCACCGGGGCCGGTTGGGACGACCGTGCTGGCAGAGGCAGTTGGGTTCGAGGAAACCACGCTGTCGTTCTGGACGCCCTTGACGAGCACCAGCGAGATGGCGAGCGCGACGACCGCCGCGGCGGCGGTGAGCGGTGCTCCCCACCGGACCCAGCGGCGCGACGCGTGACCGCGGCGGGTAGCGACGGCCGGCTCGGACGGCAGGCGCAGGGGCGGTGCGGTGCGGATCTCCTCGGCGGCCAGGTCTCCGGCCGCCGACATGGCCGCGTGGACGCGGTCCTCGACTGAGTTCACGATTCCTCCTTGAACGTCCGGCCGAGCGCGGCGATGGCGCGGGATATGGCGGACTTCACGGTGCCTGCGCTGATTCCCATGACGCGGGCGGTCTCGTCGGTGCTGAGGCCGAGGTAATAGCGCAGCGTCAGCGCTTCCCGCTGCCTGTGGGCGAGTTTGCGCACGGCGGCGAGTACCTCTTTGTGCTCCTCGGACAGCAGGACGGCCGCCTCGGCGGAGTCGAACGGCGTCCACCCCTCGCGCGCCGCCGCCGCGCGGTCCCTGCGCTCCCGGCGGGCCCGGGTGCGGAGCGCGGCCCGGCAGCCGTTGAGCACGCTGGACCGGACGTAGGTCAGCGCGTTGGCCGGGTCGTTGAGCCTGTCCCAGTTCCGGTAGAGGCCTAGGAACGCGTCCTGCACGACGTCCTCGGCCGCGCCGCGGTCCCCGAGCACGACGAACCCCAGCCTGATCAGGCCGACGGCGTGCGCCGCGTACAGCGCGGTCACTGCTTCGCCGGCCCCCGGCCGCGGCCCGGGCCGGAGCGACGTGTCGGTGTCCGAGAAGTTCACGAGTCAGAGATGCCGCCAAGCGCTACCGGTTGCCGCCCGAAGGAAAGTTTCTCACTTATGGCAAATTTAAGCCGGCACCCATAAGCTATTAAGAAACTTTCCTATTTAATTTGGCCAGCCACTGAGGGACCGCATTGGGGATCTGACGCGACGATACAGGAGGAACGATGGGGCCAACCTTCCCTGAACTGCCACGTGAGCGCAGGAGGAGAAGAGCGCGGAGGCCGCGCACGCTCATCGCGACGGCAGGTACGGCGCTGCTGGCGCTCACCTGCATCGCCGCCGTGGCGGCGGCGCGGGGGAGCTCCGCGGGCGCGGGCCAGGTACGCACGGCGGCGAACGTGCGCGCGGACACGGCGCCGGCGCTGACCGACAACTGGTACGAGTCCGCGCCGTACTACAGCGTGCTCGACTCGGCGGCGCCCGACCTTGGGACGGTCATGTCGGCCACCGGCCAGAAGGCCTTCGACATGGCCTTCATCCTGGCGGACGGCGGCAGCTGCGCCCCCGCGTGGAACGGGACCGATCCGGTGTCGGGAGACACCCAGGTGGCCGCGGTCATCAACGAGGTGCGCTCAGACGGCGGTGACGTGACCGTGTCGGCCGGCGGCTACAACGGGACGAAGCTTGGCCAGGTCTGCGGGACCGCCACTGCCACCGCGGCCGCGTACCAGCAGGTCATCAGCGCCTACGGGCTGCACGCGTTCGACTTCGACCTCGAGGAACCGGAGATTGAGAACTCCGCCGCGATCGGCAACGAGCTTGGCGCCGCGCAGATCCTGCAGCAGGACAACCCGGGCCTGTTCGTCTCGGTCACGATCCCGTCCATCGCGACCGGTGCCAACTACTTCGGCCAGCAACTGCTCGACGAGGCCAAGTCGCTCGGCTTTACTCCCAGTGACTACACGATCATGCCGTTCGACGGCGGCTTCAACGGCGGCTCGTCGCAGGTGACGGCGCTGCAGGATTTCAATGCGCAGCTGGTAAGCACGTTCGGCTGGAGCAGCTCCGCGGCTTACGCGCACGAGGGCTTCTCCGGCATGAACGGCCGGACGGACTCCGCCGAGTACTTCTACCAGAGCGACTTCCAGACGGTGCTCAGCTTCGCGCAGAGCGTCGGCCTTGGCCGGTTCACGTTCTGGTCGGTCAACCGCGACCGCGAGTGCAACCCGCCGGACAACAACGGCGCGCTGTCGAGCGAGTGCAGCAGCGTGACCCAGAACCCGTGGGACTTCACCGCTTACACGGTCGCCTTCGCCAAGAGCGCGCCGGTGACCGAGCCGACGCCAACGCCAACGCCCACACCGACAACCAGCCCGACGCCGACGCCGACGCCCACCACGTCCGGCTCCTGCACGGCCCCCGCCTGGTCCTCAAGCGCGACCTACGTCTCCGGCGACGTCGCGTCCTACGGTGGCGAGCAGTGGACCGCCAACCAGTGGAACTACGACGAGGCACCTGGCGGCTCGTCGGGCGCGTGGAACAACGACGGGGCCTGCTGAACGCGAGCCGCGGTGCCCCGGGCCGGGAAAGCCCGGGGCACCGCGGTGCCGCCCGCTGAGGAGATACTCACCATGGCTCGGAGACCGGGACAGCGGCCGCGGTCGCGCGTTCCGAGCCGGTGTAGACGATCGTTTCCGCCGGCGACGAGTTGCTGATGCCTTCCTTCTGGTAGCGGGAGTGCAGGCGCTTGATGAACTCGTGGATGATCAGGGCCTGCGCGCTGATGTCGGCGGCGCGCAGCCCGACGTTGAAGCTGATGCCTGAGCCGCCGAAGGCGTTAAATCGGACGGTGGGCTCATGTTCTGGTACGGCCCCCTTGACCTCCTGCATCACCTCACGGCCGACCTCGATGGTGACCAGCTCGACGTGGTCCAGATCGCCGTCGTAGCTGACGCTGCAGGGCACGGCCACGGATACCTCGTGCTCGGGCAGGTGGTAGTTGGTGACGATGGAGGATGCCACCGTGGCGTTCGGGACGACGAGGATGTTGTTCGGGAGCTGGCGGATGATCGTGTTACGCCAGTTCGTGTCCTGGACATACCCCTGCATCCCGTTGTCCAGCTGGATGAAGTCGCCCGGCTGCACCTTGCGCGAGGCGAGGATGTGGACGCCGGCGAACAGGTTGCTCAGCGTGTCCTGCAAGGCGAGGGCAACCGCCAGGCCGCCCACGCCCAGGGCGGTAAGCAGCGGCGTGATGGCCACGCCAAGGCTGTCGAGCAGGACCAGCCCGCCGATCGTCCACACGATCACCCGGGTGATGCTCACGAAGATGGTCGCCGATCCAGAGGTGCCCGCATGGGACGTCGCCCCGGCCCGGACGGCCGCCCCGGCCACCTTCGCGCTGCCCAGGGAGACCACCACGACGATGACCGCGAGCAGCGCATGGTCGAGGTCGTGGCGGTAGGAGGGGACCAGCGGCAGGGCCAGCACCGCGGCCCAGGCACAGCCGACCCCGAGGCACCAGGGGGCGACCAGGCGCAGGAACGCGACCACGATGCCCCCGCCGCGCCAGCGGGTTCCCTCTGCCTTGCGCTGCAGGCGGGTGAGCAGGCCCCGGAGCCCGACAGCCACGATGACTCCTGCCGCGAGGTACACCGCCGCCACGATCAAGGTGTGCGAGCTGACAGATCCTGTCATCTTCTGTCCTTACGCGTTCGGTGGCCGCAGGCGGATTCCGGTCACAGAGGGTACCCGCGGACCTCGGCACGGAAGGCCATAACGAGAAGATCACGGCCGCCAGTGCCGTGGGCTCGGCGCGGCGCCATTGGCCGGCCAGGCGGCGACCATCGCCTGGTGGACCGCGTCGAGCACGGCCGCGGGCCGCAGGAAGACGTCCACCCGGTGGATGGCGCCGTCGCTGGTCGATACCAGTTCGGCGGCTTCGACCTGAGCGTCGCCGACGGTTGCGTGCCAGAGGATGACGGCCCGATCGTGGTCGCGGATCACCGACCTGACCAGCAAGTCGCTGAAAGCGCCTGAGCGCGCGCGGAACGCGCTGGGCACGTGGCGACTTCGCCAGGTGTTGAAAGGGCTATGGAATGTGGCATCCGCACTCAGTGTCGTCAGCGCCGTGTCGGCATCGCCGGTGACCAGTGCGGTGACGTAGGTGTCGATGAGCTTGTCAGTATTCATCAAGGACCTCCCTCATGGCTGATCGCTTGGTGGAAGCGACGGCGGGGACTCGCGTGCCGGTCGATCGCCACGCTGTCACCTCGGAAGCGATTCGGAATCCGAAGCACTGAGTGTTATGCTAGCGTTTCTAATTCCGAAGCATCAACCTCGAGCGAAGCGTATCTGATGCCGACACCCGAGCCTGGCAAACCGGTCCGCGGCTCCGCCACCGGCCGGCCGCTCATGGCCGCGCTTGACCTGTTCGGACGCCGTTGGAGCCTGCGCATCATCTGGGAACTGCGCGACGGTGAACTCGGGTTCCGGCCGCTGCAGCAGCGCTGTGACAGCATGTCCTCCAGCGTGCTCCGCCAGCGGCTCACGGAACTGCTCGACGCGCGGCTGCTGTACCAGCTTCCCGATAGCCGCTACTCGCTGACGCCGCTCGGGCACCGGGCATATCAGGCGCTGCGCCCGTTGACCCGGTGGTCTCAGGAGTGGTCGGAAGAGCTCCTCAAGTCCGCTGGATCGGAAGGTGCGTTGCATTGACAGGACTTGACCCGCGGTTGCGGCGGCTGATCGAACAGGAAAACCAGGTGTCAGGCCTGACGAGCTGACCGCGGTGGACGTCAGGGCCGCGGACGCGGCCATCCTTAGCCTGCAGGGACCGGTGCCGGCCCTGCCCTCGGCCAGCGACCTGACGATCCCGGTCTCAGGCGGGCTCGGCGGGCGCCTGTACCGGCCCGCCCCGGGGCCGCTGCCGGTGCTGCTGTACTTGCCGGCGGCAGCGCCGGGCTGCCACCCGCCAGCGGATCAGCGTGGCATTCCAGGTGCTTCTTCCAGATGACCGGGCACGTAGACGCCGCCCGCCAGGTGCAGGCTGACATCGGGGACTGGATCAGCGAGAAGACCGGGCCGCGCTAGGACCTGTTCAGGGCAGCAGGGCTAGCTTGCCGACGGTGGCCCGGGTCTCCAGTTCCGCGAGCGCCTTCTGGCCGTCGGCGAGCTCATACACGGTGGGCTGGCCGGGGGAGAGCACCCCGGCGGCGATGAGCGCGAACAGCTCGCCCATGACCTCGCCGAAGATCTGCGGTGCGGCCTGGATCAGCACGCCGATGTTCAGGCCGATCACGTGCACCTGGTACTTGTACACCAGCTCCCAGTTAGTGACCGGGGCTTCGCCGCCGGCCGTGCCGTAGACGACGACCCGGCCGGTGACCCGCTTGGTCGCGGCCAGGCTGGCGGCCAGGGTGGCGCCGCCGGCTGACTCAAGCACCAGGTCGGCGCCGGCGCCGCCGGTCAGCCGCAGTACCTCGGCGGCAAGTCCGGCGTCGCGGGAGTCGAGGACGTAGTCGGCGCCCAGTGCCAGCACGGTCTCGTGCTTGCCAGGCGAGGCGGTGGCGATGACCGTCGCGCCGTAGTGCTTCGCCATTGTCACCGCGGCCTGGCCGGTCGCGCCGGCCGCCGCGTGGATCAGCACGGTCTGCCCGGCGGCGACGCCGCCCAGGGGCCTGAGCGCGGCCAGCGCGGTGGGCCAGTTCACGACCAGGCCAAGCGCCTGCTCCGCGGTCCAGCCCGCCGGCACCGGGACTGCCGCGGCCGCGGGCAGCACCATGTACTCGGCGAAGGCGCCGCCGCCGATGCCAACGCCGATAACGCGGGCTCCTGGTTCAAGGCCGGTGACTGCCTCGCCCACCGCGGCGACTTCGCCGGCGGCCTCGAAGCCAGCCAGGTACGGCGGCCGCGGACCGCCCAGGAAGGTGCCGTAGGCCTGCGAGATGTCGCCGAAGTTGAGGCCGGCCGCGGTGACCCGGATCAGCACCTCCTCCGGGCCGGGGACTGGTACGGGCGCGTCGGTGATCAGTTGCATGTCCTGCGGGCCGTTCAGCGAGGGCTGCTGCAGTGCGCGCATGGTGGCGGGAATGCTCATGGCAGTCGGGTTCCTTTCAGTGGCTTACTGCGTGCGGAACTGGCTAGCTGGGGTGGTTGGCCGGACTAGCGGGGTTGTTGGCCGGCAAGGTCGCGGGGAAGCCGAACCGCGGAGCCAGAGCGGGTTCGCCAAAGGAGACGATGTGGCTGATGCCGGTGCTGGTGACGGCGAGCACGACCACGCCGTAAGCATGGCGGGCGCCGTCTGGGCCAAGGCGGTACCCGACCGCGGCGGGCTGCCCGTTCGCGCTCGTGGGCAGCATCCGCCAGTCACCG
>DASXDG010000360.1:0-19986 GCA_036490795.1 Streptosporangiaceae bacterium | reverse complement strand
TGTGTGGGAGTATGAGTACGCGGGCGAGACCACGGCGAGCCCGGAGACGGTCTGGAGCTACTTCGCGGACATCGCGTCGTGGCCGACCTGGAACGCGGGCATCGAGAAGCTCGAGGTGAACGGGCCGTTCGAGGTGGGCAGCACGTTCACGATGACACCACCGGGCGAGGACCCGGTCACGATGAAGCTGGTCGAGATCGTCCCCGGTGAAGTGTGGACCGACGAGATGGACGCGGGCGACTTCATCGTGCGGACCATCCACCGGCTGCGGCCCAGCGGGACGGGCGGCACTACGATCATCTACCGGACCGAGTTCCACGGGCCCGCCGCAGACCAGGTCGGTCCCGAGATAGGCCCGGCCATCACCGCGGACTTCCCCGATGTGGTCAGCGCGCTTGCCGCGGTCGCCGAGAAGTCAGCGTCGGCCGGATAACCGGTGCCGACAGAATAGAAGCCGATCAATCAGGAGGCGGCGCCGATGCCGCTCGAACCGGGCGACAGCCCCGGGTTCCTGCTGTGGCATGTCACGCTGCGCTGGCAGCGCGACATGGCCGCGGCACTGGCGCCGCTCGGGCTGACCCATGTGCAGTTCGTCCTGCTCGCCGCCACCTGGTGGCTGAACTCCCGCGGCGAGCAGCCCAACCAGCTCGCCGTGGCCCACCAGGCAGGCACGGACGTGAAGATGACCTCCCAGGTGCTCCGCACACTGGAAGCTAAGAGCCTGCTCACCAGAGACATCGATCCGGCCGATACCCGGGCCAGGCGGCTGCGCGTCACCGACGCCGGTGCGGCACTGGCGGTGCGGGCCATCGACGCGGTGGAGGCGGCCGACGCGTCGTTCTTCGGCCAGACGTCCGACGTGGCCGCACTGATGGGACTGCTCCGCCCGCTCGCCCCGCAGGACCATCCCGCTACCTAGACACCGTTGCGGCCAAGAGGCCTGGTCGGGACCTAGCGACGCGGACGGGCGATGATCCGGTAGGCGTCCTGGCAGATCTCGGCGACCTCGGCCCAGTCCGGGTCCGCGTCGAGCCGCATGCCGATCCAGCCGCGGTGCCCGACGTAGGGCGGCCGGAAGAACCGCTCGGGGTCCGCCGCGATCAGCGCCTGCTGACCTTCGATGATGTTCGCGCACCACAGGTGCGGGAACTCGTTCTGGTGATGCCCGCTGGCCCACAGCTGGGCGAACATCCGCTTGTCCTTGATGTACCAGGCCGGCACGGTGTGGCTGAGGCGTTCGGTGACCTCGGGCAGGGCGAGGCAGATCGCCCGGGTCCGCGCGGTCAGGTCCTCATCCACCGGCGGTCCTGCGGGTCAGCAGGTGCCAGTAGTAGTCGGCGCGTTCCTCGTGCACGATGTCCAGGCCGGCCCTGGCCAGCCAGGCCAGCACCTGCTCGTCTTCCGGATAGTAGTGATAGCCGCCGTTCGCGTGCTCCCCCGGCACAGCCGGCACGCCCGCGGCCAGCGACGCGGCGTAGGCCTGTTCCCGCTCGTCCTCGCCGACGACTTCGACGGTCAGGTAGACGTGCCCGTCCTCGCGTGCGGCGCGGGCCAGGTTGCCCGCGACCAGGGGCCAGTGCTCGGGGAACACATACTCCATCGCGTCGACGCACATCACCACGTCAAACTCATTCTGGTAGGCGAGTTCCTGCAGGCCAGCCTTCTCCAGCCGGACATCCGGATACTTGGCCCTGGCCTTGGCGAGCATGCCCGCCGACTGGTCCATGCCCGTGACGACCAGGCCAGCCCGCGTCGCCATGCCGAGGTACTTGCCGGTACCGCACGCGGCGTCCAGCAGGCGCCCGCCCGGCGGGCACAGCCCGAGCAGCCGGCCTACCCAGCGGCGGTGCGACTCGCTGATCGCACCCCACTTCTGGTCGTAGTCGAGGCTGAGCAGGGTATCGAACCTCTCCTCGCCGCGGCGGCGGCGTTCCGCGACCCAAGCCGCGCGGTCCATCATGCCCCTACGCTAACGGGTTGGCGATCACGAGGCTGAATTATTGTGGCCGGAAAGCAAGGCAAGACCCGCCATCGAAAGATGGTGCGCGTGGCGTTCCGGAATACCGGAACGCCACGCGCACCATCATCGGACTCAAGCTTCCGGTGCCGGATTCGCGTTAATTGTCCGCTGGACAACGCGACAGCGGCGGCACTGCCGCACGAGCAAGGACGGCCGCACGAGCAGGGACTGGCGCACGAGCAAGGACGGCCGCACGAGCAGGGACTGGCGCACGAGAAGGGACTGGCGCACGAGAAGGGACTGGCGCACGAGAAGGGACTGGCGCACGGGCGGGACGAACGGTGGCCGGGACGAGGAACCACGTGCTGTTCTGAGATGATCGGTTTCATGATCATTGGTTTTGGCGCGCCGGTGTCGGGGGCGTGGGCCACGCCCGGCAATCTGGCCGAATTCGCGGAACGTGCCGAGCGAGCCGGGTACGCGTCGCTATGGACGTTCCAGCGGCTGCTCGTGCCCGAGGGATCGGGCATGGAGCCGGTCTACCAGAGCGTGCTCGATCCGATGGTGGCGCTGGGGTTCGCGGCGGCGCGGACGTCGCGGATCAGGCTCGGCGTGGGCCTGGTCAACCTGCCGTTCGTCTCCCCCGCGATGCTCGCCAAGCAGGCCGCCAGCGTGGACGTGCTGTCCGGCGGCAGGCTCGACCTGGGTCTTGGCATCGGCTGGCTGCCCGAGGAGTTCATCGCGTCAGGCGCGACCACGGCCAGGCGCGGCGCGCGGACCGAGGAGTACCTCGCGGTGCTGCGCACGCTGTGGGACGACGAGGTCAGCTCGTTCGACGGCGAGTTCTACACGATTCCGGCCGGGCGGCAGTACCCCAAGCCGGTGCAGCGGCCGGGTCCGCCGATCGTGCTCGGCGGCATGTCCCGGCCGGCCATGGAGCGGGCAGGCCGGCTCGCGGACGGGTGGATCACGTCCAGCCGTACCGACCTGTCCGCCATCAAGCCAGCGGCCGAAGCCGTCCAGGAGGCCGCCGCGGAAGCCGGGCGCGGACCGGTGCGGATCATCTGCCGCGGGGTGGTCAAGGCCGGCGGGGACGGCAGCAGGCTGCTGTCCGGCGACTACGACAAGATCCGGGCCGACACCGCCTGGCTGGCCGGGCAGGGAGTGACCGAACTGTTCTACGACCTGAACTGGGATCCGCTGATCGGGTCCCCCGATGCCGCGCCGGAGGCCGCCGCGGACCGCGCGACCGAGATCTTGGAGGCACTCAAGCCGTAACGCTCGTACGAATTGTAGTACATATGCTATCTTTCGCTGTATGAGCGATGTGCTTGATGTCCGCGATCTGCGGATGCGGTACGGCAAGACCGATGTGCTGCGCGGGGTGAATCTCGCGGCGCGGCGTGGTGAGGTGCTCGCCCTGCTCGGGCCGAACGGCGCGGGCAAGACCACCACGATCGAGATCCTCGAGGGGTTCCGGATGCGTTCGGCGGGCGAGGTCAGCGTGCTCGGCACCGACCCCGCGCACGGCGGCGAGGCATGGCGGGCCAGGACCGGCGTCGTGCTCCAGTCATGGCGCGACCATGCCAAGTGGAAGGTGCGCGAGCTGCTCATCCATCTGGGCCGCTACTACGCGCCGTACTCCACGGCGGACGTCAAGCGCCCGTGGGACGTCGATGACCTGATCGAGACCGTGGGGCTGACCGAGCACGCCCGCAAGCGAGTGCGCAACCTGTCCGGCGGGCAGCGGCGCCGGCTCGACGTCGCGATCGGCATCGTGGGCCGGCCCGAGCTGCTGTTCCTCGACGAGCCGACGGCTGGATTCGACCCGGAGGCCAGGCGTGACTTCCACGACCTCGTGCACCGGCTGAGCGACCGGGAAGAGACCACGATCCTGCTCACCACGCACGACCTGGACGAGGCGGAACGGCTCGCCGACCGGATCCTGATCCTATCCGGCGGCACGATCATCGCGGACGGGTCCGCCGACGAACTATCGCGCCGGATGTCGGGCCAGTCCGAGGTGCGGTGGAGCCGGGACGGGCAGCGGTTCGTGCACGCGGCGGACAACGCGACGGCGTTCGTCAGGGACCTGTTCCGGCAGTACGGCGAGTCGGTGGAGGACCTGGAGGTGCGCCGGGCCAGCCTGGAGGACACGTACATGACGCTGGTCCGCCAAGCGGAGCACAGTGTGGCGCGCAGGCTGACGGCGGTGGCGGCATGAACCCGACCTGGAATGCCGTGCGGGCGGGACTGTCCCGCGGCTGGATCGAGTACCGGCAGAGCCTGACCACGCCGAGCGACCTGTTCACGATCCTGCTCGTGACCGGCGGCTTCCTCGCCGCGATGATCTTGACCAGGAACACGCACGTGCCAGGAACGCACTTCTCGCTGGGCACCACGATGCTGGTCAGTGTGCTCGGCCTCAACATCGGGGTGAACGGGCTGGCCACGATGGGCGGCCTGCTCGCGGCCGAACGCGAGGATGGCACGCTGCTGCGCGCCAAGGCCATCCCGAACGGGATGCTCGGCTATCTGCTCGGCAAGGTGGTCAACGTGTCCGGGCAGATGGTCCTCGCGGTCGGCACCACGCTGATCGCCGGGACCTTGCTGTTCGGCGGCCTCGCGATCGGCCGCCCCGGTGCCTGGCTGACCCTGATCTGGGTGCTGGTGCTCGGGCTGCTGGCCACGTTGCCGCTCGGCGCGGTGCTCGGATCGCTGTTCCCCAGCGCCCGCAGCGCGGGGCTGATGACGCTGGTGCTGGGCGGGCTGGCCGCGATCTCCGGCATCTTCTACCCGATCACGCACCTGCCGGCGTTCCTGCAGTGGATCGGGCAGGTGTTCCCGATGTACTGGCTGGCGCTCGGCATGCGGTCCGCACTGCTGCCGAACGCGATGGCGGCGGTGGAGATCGGCCACTCGTGGCGGCACCTGGCCACGTTCGGTGTCCTGTCCGCCTGGGCAGCCGCCGGGCTGGTGCTGGCACCGGTCGTGCTGCGGCGGATGGCTCGGCGAGAATCCGGATCGAATGTCGCGGCCCGCCGCGAGAAGGCGATGCAGCGGATATGAGCAACGAGGTCATCTACAACCGGATCGCGATGCTGCGGGCCGAGCGCGGCATCTCCCGGCGCGCACTGGCCGACGCGCTCGGCGTGCACTACCAGACGATCGGCTACCTGGAACGCGGTGAGTACAGCCCGAGCCTGTACCTGGCGCTGCGCATCGCCACGCATTTCGAGATCCCGGTCGAGGTGATCTTTTCGGCCGAGCCGTTCCCCCGGCTAGGAACGGTGGCCGAGACCGCCTAGAAACCGGCTGACAGGTTCAGGAGATTCCGTCACGGTGAGCGATGGCGGCCGCCTCGGTGCGGCTGCCCGCGCCGAGCTTGCCGAGAATGTTCGACACGTGCACGCTGGCCGTCTTCGGCGCGATGAACAGGGCCGCGGCGATCTCCTTGTTGCTGCGCCCGGCCGTGATCAGCCGGAGCACCTCGCGTTCCCTGCTGGTCAGGCCCGCCACAGTGACCGAACCATCCTCGGCGTGCCCGCTGAACCGCGCCCGCCGGGCGAGATCGTCGAGCGCCGCGCGCAGCGGCTTGGCGCCGAGCCGCTCCGCGGCCTCCATGGCCAGCCGCCACGGCACCGCGGCCTCGTCCCGCCGTCCGGATTCGGCCAGCGCCTCCGCGAGCCGCCAGCGAGTCCTCGCGACCTCGTAGACGTAGACGAGCCCGAACGCCTCGATGACCGCCTGCCAGTTGGCCGGGTCGTTATCGCCGACCGCCCGCCGGAACTCCGCCTCCGCCCTGGCCAGCCAGCCGCGCCCCTCGGGACCGAGCACGAACCTGGGCCGTTTCACGTACGCGGCCCCGGCCCTGGCGATGGCCACCAGCTGCTCCGCCTGCTCGATATACGCGGTCGGGTCTTCGCCGGCGATGCGCGCCTGAACCGCCAGGTCGGCGCACGCGGTCACGCCGATGGCGGCCGGCCTGATCCCCATCGGGTTGTCGCACACGCCGAAGTCATCGGTCCTGCCCAGCGCGGCCTCTGCCTCCGCCAGCCCGCGGGCCGGGTCGCCCCGCCATAGGTAGTGCTCGGCGAGCAGGGACCTGGCGATGTAGACCTCGAACCCGTATCCCGGCCAGAATGGCTCCAGCCAGGCGGCGCGCTCCGCTATCGCGTGATTTCCCCTGGCGACGTCGATGAACAGCGCCATGGCGGACAGCAGCGCCTCGCCCGGGCTGGTGACGCGGACCGCGAAGCCGTCGGCGATCTCCTGGGCGTGGTCCCACTGGCCGTCGCCGAAGTGGCACTGGAAGTGGAGATGCTGCAGGTCCAGGCCGTACGGAGCCAGGCTGAGCCCGGTGTTGCTGGCCCGGGTGAAACCGTGGTGCGCGATGTTCGCGCCCGTCTCCAGCTCGCCGCGCTCCAGGTGGACCCGGCCCAGGTTGTAGGCCACCCGCAGCTCGACGCCGAGCATCTTTCCTTCCCGCGCCTTCTCGTGCGCGGCGGTGAGCAGTTCGATGGCCTCGTCGTTGCGGCCTTGGCGATTCGCCAGCGCGCCCAGGGAGGCGAGCGCGTCCGCCTCCACCCACAGCGAGTTCGCTGCCCGCGCGGCTTCGAGAGCGCGTTCTGCCCACTGCCTGGACAGATCGTCGTCACCTTGGGTGAGCAGGGTATGCGCGTACGTGCTCACGGCGCGAGCGTAGTACCAGGTCGGCGGCTCGGGACGGGCCGCTTCCACGGTGGCCCTGGCGACCTCGATCGCCTCGGCCTCGACCTCCTGCGCGTAGCTCACCTGGAGCAGGTAGTAGGCCAGGCGCTCGCCGATCCTGACCGGCAGGCTGCCCAGCTCATCCGGGTTGGCCTGGGCGATGAATTGCCTGAGCCGCCTGAGCTGGTGCACGGCCCGGTCCACGTCGCCGCTGGCCGCCGCCATGCTCGCGGACTCCAGGCCGAGCTTGCCCCGGCTCAGGCCGGCCGCCCGCTCCGGCTCGGTCACCCGCTCCCACAGGGCCAGCGCCTGGTCGTAATGCCGGTGTGCCTCGGCCGGGGCGCCGAGTTCCGTGGCCTCCTTCGCCGCCTGGACGCTGGCCGCGAACGCTCCCTCGACGTCATGACTGGCCAGGCAGTGCTGGGCGAGTTCGGCCGCGGTGCCGGGCACGGCGAGGCGACGCGCCTCGGCCAGCAGCGCGCCCATCGCAGCGTGCAGCCTGGTCCGCTCCCCCGGCAGCAGGTCGCCGTAGACAGCCTCGCGCAGCAGCGCGTGCCGGAACGCGTAGACCTCTTTGTCGTCGGGGATGAGCAACTGGTGAGCGACCGCCTCGCGGATCGCCTGGTCGTAGTCGGCCGGGCTAAGACCGGACACGAGCCGGACCAGCTCGTCATCGGCCCGGCGCCCGGCCACGGCCGCGGTGCGCAGCACCTGCTGGGCGGCGTCGGATAGCTGCTCGACCCGGTTCAGCAGCAGCGCGGCCAGGCCGGCCGGCAGGTTCCGGTCGTGGGCGGCGAGCAGTTCCTCGGCGTAGTAGGCGTTGCCCTCGGCGCGGGCGACGATGTCGTTGAGCTCGGCGGCTTCCAGCGGCCCGCACGCGACGGCGGTCAGGTGCTCGGCCATCGAACCGGGGTCTAGGGGTCCGAGCGCGACCGAGATCACGCTGGGCAGCCGCAGCAGCTCGGCGACCACCGGCCGCAGCGGATGACGGCGGTGCAGGTCATCGGAGCGGTAGGTGCCGATCATCGCGACCCGGTCCCGGTGCAGCATCCGGGACAGGAACGTCACCAGGTCGCGGGTCGACGCGTCCGCCCAGTGCAGGTCCTCGAGAACGAGCAGTACCGGCTGGGCGGCCGCGAGCTCGGCGAGCAGGCCGAGCACCTCACCGAACATCTGCTGGCGCGCCAGCTCAGACCGTTCCCCGGTGCCAGGCCGGTCTCCGCCATCGGGTAGCAGCCGGCTCAGCGCGGGGCGGGAGGCAAGTGCGTCCCGCACGCCGGTCCTGGCCACCTGGGCCGCACCGCGCAGCGCGTCGGCCAGCGGCAGATAGGGCACGCTCTCGCCGAGCTCGGCGCACTGGCCGGACAGCACGGTGAAGCCGCGCTCGATCGCCGCGTCGGCGATCTCGCTGGTCAGACGACTCTTGCCCACGCCAGCATCACCGCTGACCAGGGCGACAACGGCGCGCCCGGCCTCGGCGTCATCGAGCAGCGCGTGCAGGCGGCGGAGCTCGGAGTCCCTGCCGACCATGCGTCCGCTAGCCATCTGCAGAGCCATATGTACGAGTATCCCACCTGATGTGCGAAGTTCCGATTCATTAAGCCCGTGGCGCATCGGGTGCCCCAGGGCCGCTGGCCAGCTTAAACTGCACACCATGGAGAAGGTCACGCGTACCGACGCCGAATGGCGCGAAACACTCACTCCCGAGGAGTACAAGGTGCTCCGCCAGGCCGGCACGGAGGCACCGTTCACCGGCGAGTACACCGACACCAAGACCGAAGGCGTCTACCGGTGCCGAGCCTGCGGCGCCGAACTGTTCCGCTCCGACGCCAAGTTCGAATCCCACTGCGGCTGGCCGTCATTTTACCAGCCCACCGAAGATGACGCGGTTGTTCTGATCCAAGACCGTTCGCTAGGTTCAGTTCGAACTGAGGTCCGCTGTGCCGCCTGCAACTCGCACCTCGGGCACGTGTTCGCCGGGGAAGGCTACGATGTCCCCACCGACCAGCGGTGGTGCATCAACTCGGTCTCGCTGACGCTGGAACCCGCCTCGACGTGACCGGGCTGAAGCTGATCCGAGGGTCGTCGCTGTCCGCCGACACCGCGCAGACCGGCGGGATGCGGCGAGTGGCCGCGATCTCCGGCGATCTGGTGGGCGCGCAGTCGCTGTGGATGGGCCGGACCGTGGTCCCGGCCGGGACATCGTCAGGTAACCATCACCACGGCGTGTCGGAGACCGGGATTTACGTGGTGTCGGGGAATCCGGTGTTCGTGTTCCGCGACCCCGTTGACGGGCTGGTCCGGCTGGAGACATCGCCGGGCGACTACGTCTGGGTACCGCCGAACGTCCCGCACCGGGAGGAAAATCCCTCCGCCGACACGGACGCGGTCGTGGTGATCGCCAGGTCCACCCAGGAAGCGATCGTCGTCAACCTGCCCGGCCTCTAGCGGCGTTAGGTGTCGGTGTCGTAGCGGCGGGAGCGGGACTGCTTGATGTCGCCGCGGTTGCGCTTGGCGGCCAGGCGGCGCTCCTTGGCGCCTCGGCTTGGCCGGGTGGGGACGCGCGGCCTGGCCGGCGGCGAGACCGCGGCGCGGAGCAGGGCGGCGAGGCGCTCCCGCGCCGCCTGCCGGTTGGCGAGCTGGCTGCGCTGCTCGGACGCGGCCACGGTGAGGACGCCGCCGCTCAGCCGCGTGGCCAGCCGTTCGAGCGCGCGGGTCCGCGCCCACTCCGGCAGCGCGGCCGAACGCTCGACGTCGAAAGACAGCTCCACCCTGCTGTCCGCGGTGTTGACCGACTGCCCGCCCGGTCCCGAGGAACGGGAGAAGCGCTCGCTCAGCTCGGCGTCCGGGATCACCAGCCAGCCGTTTACCCGCATGTCCACGCTACGACGTTATCCGCAGGTCCGGTCCGGAGGCGACTGGGTTTGCCGGTACCTGGACCGGCACGACAGGATACGGCGGGGGCTATGACAGCGCCGCGATCAGCTCCGGCAGCGGCTTGCGGCGGCCGGTGTAGAACGGGATCTCCACCCGGGTGTGCCGCCTGGCCTCGGCGCCGCGCAGTTCGCGCATCAGGTCGACGATCCGGTGCAGTTCGTCGGCCTCGAACGCGAGGATCCACTCGTAGTCGTTCAGTGAGAACGAGGCGACCGTGTTGGCCCGCACGTCGGGGAACTCGCGGGCCATCATGCCGTGCTGGGCGAGCAGCCTGCGGCGTTCCGCCGGGTCGAGCAGGTACCACTCGTAGGAGCGGACGAACGGGTAAACGCTCACGTAGTTGCGGGGCTCCTCCTCGGCGAGGAACGCGGGTATGTGCCCCTTGTTGAACTCGGCCGGCCGGTGCAGCGCCATCGCCGACCAGACCGGCTCGCTGGCCCGCCCCAAGGTGGTGTGCCGGCGGAACCTGGCGTACGCCTCCTGCAGGTCGTCGGAGTCAGGCGCGATCCACCAGATCATGTAGTCCGCGTCGGCACGCAGGCCCTGCAGGTCATAGCAGCCGCGGATGACGACGCCCTTCTGGGTGAGCTCGTCGAAGAACTGCGCGGTGCTCGCGGTGACCGCGTCCCCGCCGGCCAGCGCGCCGGCGTCCGATACCCGGAACACCGACCACATCGTGTACCTGATCAGCTCGTTGAGGTCGCGCGCCTTAGCCATGCGTTCACTTTATCCGCCGCCGCATGAGCGGTCGCGACGCATGCCGGTATGCCGACCCCGTCGTAGGCCGCACCGCACACCGCCAGTGCGTCCGGCAGGGCCGAACGCACCCGCGCCACCCGGTCCAGGTGCCGCACCGTGTACTGCGGCAGCGCTCCGCCCCACCGGGTCACCCGCGACGCCACCGGCGCACCGGATACCCCTGATGCCTCGGCCAGGTCGCTGGCCGCCAGCGATACCAGGTCGGCGTCTTCGCGCTGGAGCAGCGCCACCTCGCCGAACCGCCCGATCGAGCAGCGCACGATCTCCAGTTCGTCGAGCAGGTGCGGCCACTTGACCGTGCTGTACGTGACGGCCTTCACCGCGTGCCCGTCCACGGCCGGCACCAGGTACCCGCTCCCCCTCTCGCCAGGGAACGCGCCGCGCGGGTAGGCGAGCGTCACGATCGCCATGCTCGCGTACGGGATCTCGCCGAGCCCCGCGGACGCGTCCGGCGCCGTGTCACTGAGCAGCCGGCTGGCCGGCCGGCCGGGCACGGCGAGGATCACCGCGTCCGCGTCGACGTACTCGGGTGCCGGCGCCGGCCCGACCGTCAGCCGCCACCCTGAGGCTGTCCTGGCCAGCTCGCGCACCATCGCGCCGGTGCGCACCGTCGCGCCCGACGCCTTGGCCACGGCGTCCGGCAGCTCACCGAGCCCGTTCACCAGCGTGCCGAAGATCGCCCTCGGCGGTCCCGGCACCTGCTGGCCGCCGACGGAAGGGAGCAGTGACCCGGCCGCCTCTGCGAGCGAGGCACGCGTGCGCGACGCGCTGGCCAGCGCCGGCATCGTCGCCTCGAACGACAGCTCGGCCGACAGCCCCGCGTACACGCCGCCGAGCAGCGGGTCGACCAGGCGGTCCACCACTTCGGCACCGAACCTGGCGCCCACATACGCGCCGACGGACACGTCCCCGTCGCGTTCGGTGGCCGGGGCGGACAGGTCATCCTCCGCGCGCACCATGCCCGCCTCGGACACCACGCCGGACTTGGCCAGCTCCGCCATGTCCGATGGGACGCCCATGAACTGGCGCTTCGGCAGCGGGCGCAGCTCACCACGGGTCCAGATCCCCGCGCTTGTGGTCCCGGCGGGCACCAGGTCCAGGCCGAGCTCGGCGACCAGCCCGGCGCCCTCCGGCCTGGTCAGCAACAGCGCCTCGGCTCCCTCGTCGACGGCGACGCCGCCGATCTCGGACACGGCGAGCTTGCCGCCGAGCCGACCCGATCCCTCGAGCACGGTTACGGTCGCGCCGCTGTCACGGAGAAAGTACGCGGCCGCGAGCCCGGCGATCCCGCCGCCGACAATCACAACATGCATACGTCATAACGTACTGTGGTGCCCGCGCCCGCGATGTGACAGTCCCGCCACCCGATCGTGACCAGGGGCGCGGAACCGCCGGCCCACGCCTGACCGTCACACCGGCATGCGCACGAAAAGAGCACTAACCGCCGTGCTTGCTGGCGGTCTCGTCTTGCTAGCCGGCTGCTCCGCCGGCAGCGCCTCCAGTGGCGCCGACAGCGGTGCCGCCAGTTCCTCGGTGGCCGCGGGAAGCGGCGCTGAAAGGGCCGCGGTTCCCCCGGCTTCCGGGACTTCCGGGACTTCCGGCGTCCCCAGCGCTATGCAATCTCCTCCGCCGATGGGGCCGGCCGGCACGACGGTCAATGTCGTGTCGCCCGCCTCGATCATCTACACCGCGCAGCTGTCCATCCGCGCGTCCAGCGTGAGCAAGGCCACGACAGCGGCAGCGCGGATCGCGCAGCAGGCGGGCGGCTACGTTTCCCAGGAGTCCGCCTCGGCCGGCCGCGGCGCCGTCGCCGTCATCGCGCTGAAGATCCCCGTCACGGCCTACGCCAGCACGCTCGCCCAGCTGTCCGGGGACCTGGGCACTCAGCTATCGCTCACCGAACAGGCGCAGGACGTGACCGAGCAGGTCGCGGACGTGAACAGCCAGGTCACCTCCGACCAGGCCGCCATCGCCCAGCTGCGCACGCTGCTGGCACACGCCGGCTCGGTCGGCGCCCTGCTCAGCGTCCAGAACCAGATCAACACCGAGGAATCGGCCCTGGAACAGATGCAGGCGCAGCAGCGCGCGCTGAGCAGCGAGACGTCCTACGCCACGGTTTCGGTCAAGATCCTGGGCCCCAAGGCCGCGCCGGTCGTGCACCACAAGGCCAAACCGTCCTCGCCCAGCCTGGCCGGAGGCGCCAAGGCGGGCTGGCACGCGCTCCGGGTCACGGTCTCGTGGGCCCTGGCGGTGATCGCCGCCGTCGCTCCGTTCGCGGTCATCGTGGCGCTCGCCGTCTTCGCCGCGTACCGTGCCCGCCGCTGGCTCCGCCGCCGCACCGCCTGAGGGCTCCGGCGGCTACCGGGCCGACTGGGCGTGCACGAGGTCGGTGAGGCGGGCCAGCACGTCCGGGTCGGTCTGCGGCAGCACGCCGTGCCCGAGGTTGAACACGTGACCCTCGGCGGTCCGCCCCCTCGCGATCACGTCGAGCGCGCGTTCCTCGACGACCTCCCATGGTGCGAGCAGGATGGCCGGGTCAAGGTTGCCTTGCAGCGCCTTGCCGGGCTCCACCCGGCGGACCGCCTCGTCCAGCGGGATGCGCCAGTCCACGCCGACCACGTCGGCGCCGGCCTCCCCCATCAGGCCGAGCAGCTCACCGGTGCCGACACCGAAATGGATGCGCGGGACCCCTGAGTCCTCGAGCGCGCCGAAGATACGGCTGGTGTGCGGCAAGATCGCGTGCCGGTAGTCGTCCGGGCTGACCGCGCCCACCCAGGAGTCGAAGACCTGAATGGCCGAGGCACCAGCGGCCACCTGGATCTGCAGGAACGAGATCGTCAGGTCGGCGAGCCTGCCGAGCAGCGCGTGCCACAGCTCGGGGTCGCCGTACATCAGCGCCTTGGTCTTGTCGTGGTTCTTCGACGGACCGCCCTCTACCAGGTAGGACGCCAGCGTGAACGGGCCGCCCACAAAGCCGATCAGCGGCCGCTCGCCAAGCTCGGCCAGCAGCATCCCCACCGCCTCGGTGACGTAGGGCACCTCGTCGGGCTCGAGCGCGCGCAGCGACGCGAGATCGGCGACGCTGCGTACCGGCGTGCCCACCACCGGCCCGACTCCGGGCTTGATGTCCACGTCCACCCCGATCGCCCGCAGCGGCACCACGATGTCGCTGTACAAGATCGCGGCGTCCACGGCGTAACGGCGCAGCGGCTGCAGGGTGATCTCGGTGATCAGCTCGGGGCGGGTGCACGAGTCCAGCATCGTGATGCCCTCGCGCACCCGGTGGTACTCGGGAAGTGACCGGCCAGCCTGCCGCATGAACCAGACGGGGGTGTAGGGAACGGGTTCCCTCCGGCAGGCACGGATGAATGGCGAACTCTTCAGGTCAGCGGTCACGTCTGGGATCGTCTCACATGGCAGGCCGACCCTCGTCGGCAGACACGCCGGCCTGACATCCCACGAATCGGCGCAACGCCGTGCCACTATGGGGCCCAGTCTCCCCCGAAAGTCCGCGTTGCGAGGAGGTAGCCAGGATGACCAATCTCATCCAGTCCTGTGCCGAATTCCGCTTCTGTGCCGACTGCGGAGACGAGCGGCCATTTGATCAGGTCCACATCGTGGACTGCCCGGACGCGCCGGGCGACTGCCCGGAATGGGGATGCACCGTGTGCGGTGCCGCGCTGATCATTGGCCTGCCGGTGCCTGGGTATACCGCTGGTGACAGCGCATCTGTCAGCAGTGCAGTCAAGGCGGCCTGAACGGGGCGATACCGCGTGATATCAGCATGAGCGACACGTACGCTCAGGTCATGAGGTCGGGAGAGGGTTCGGGCGCGCCGTCATCGGCTGCGGCGGCATTCGAGAATGCCGTGGCCGCCTTCCGCTCTGGCCTTGACCACGTGGCCGATGACGTCACGATAGAAGATGTGCCCCCGCCTAAACGCCTGGCACCGCACGCGTCGGCCATCGTCGCGACCGCGCACCGCGACGGCGACGAGGTCGCGACGGGGCGTCTTGTCCTGCTCTTCGACCCCGACGGCAACGACAGCTGGTGCGGTATGTTCCGGCTGGTGGCATACGTACAAGCGGACATCGAGCCCGAGGTCGCCGCCGACCCGCTGCTCGGCGAGGTCGGCTGGACCTGGTTCACCGAGGCGCTCGACACATATACGCCCGGCTACGCGGCCGAGAGCGGCACGGTCACCAGGGTGATTACCGAGGGATTCGGCGCCAAGGAGGAAGACCTGCCGCTGACCGGCTTCGAGCTGCGGGCGTCCTGGTCACCGGAAGGCGCGGACCTCGCCGAGTTGGACCTGGGCGGGCACGTGCTCGCCTGGTACGCGTGCCTGCGCATGGCGGCCGGGCTTGAGCCGCCGGGTACCCATGCCATTCACGGGGCCTCGGGAGAATCCCGGCCCCTCGACCCCGCCCGGCAGCGCGGGCAACGACACCGGTGACCGAGGGGGCCATCCCGCTGCTGGAGCCCCGCGACGGTATGCCGCCCGTCGTTGCCACTCCAGACGCATTGGCCGAAGTAACCGGCAAGCTGGCCAGCGGCGAGGGACCGGTCGCGGTCGATGCCGAACGCGCCTCCGGCTACCGCTACGGGCAGCGCGCCTACCTGGTCCAGCTGCGCCGGGGCGGATCGGGCACCGTGCTGATCGACCCGATCGCTTGTCCCGACCTGTCCGGGGTGGACCACGCGCTGGCCGATGCCGAGGCCGTATTGCACGCCGCGTCGCAGGACCTGCCCTGCCTGGCCGAGGTCGGTTACCGGCCACAGCGGCTGTTCGACACCGAGCTGGCCGGCCGCCTGCTCGGGTATCCGAGGGTGGCGCTCGGCACGCTGGTCGAGGAGGTGCTCGGCTTCCACCTGGAGAAAGGGCACTCGGCCGCGGACTGGTCCACCCGCCCGCTGCGCGAGGAACTGCTGCTGTACGCGGCGCTCGATGTCGAGGTGCTCGTGGAACTGCGCGATGCTCTCGACGCCCAGCTGACCGAACAGGGCAAGCGGGAATGGGCCGAACAGGAGTTCTCGGCTACCCTCGCCGCCGAACCGCCCGCGCCAAGGGCGGACCCGTGGCGCCGTACATCTGGCATCCACCGGGTGCAGTCGCGGCGTGGCCTCGCCGTGGTCCGCGAGCTGTGGACGGCCAGGGACACGATCGCGCAGGCGGCGGACCTCTCGCCGCGCCGGGTGCTGCCGGACGCGGCGATCATCGACGCCGCCAGGACGCCGCCGGCCGGGCACGTGCAGCTGATCAAGATCACCGGTTTCGCCGGCCGTTATGCCCGGCGGCACGAGAAGGAGTGGCTCGCCGCTATCCGGCTCGCCCGCACCCAGACCGACAGCGAGCTGCCGGAGCCGGTCGGCGGAACGCAGAATGGCCCGCCTCCGGCCCACCGCTGGTCAGAACGCGACCCGGCGGCCGCGGCACGGCTGGCCGGAGCGCGGCTGGCGATCACCACACTTGCCACCGACCATAACCTGCCCGCGGAGAACCTGCTGTCTCCCGACGCCGTGCGCCGGCTGAGCTGGGAGCCGCCGCAGCCGTGCGACCCCGACACGGTCGCGGCCGCGCTGGCCGGATACGGCGCGCGGCCATGGCAGATCGAGCTGACCGCCGGGCCGATCGCCGCCGCCCTCAGCGCCGACGACTAGGACCATGCTGCCCGGCGCCGGCCGGGCCTGACCAGCCGTCGCGTACGTCCCGTTCACGTTAGATTGGACCGTGCATATTCTCGCGGCGGCGCCGCCGCTACCAGGGTTCCTGAACTCCCTGGCCGGTCCGCTCGATCACTACGGCTACTGGGCGATCGCGCTGCTGCTGCTGCTGGAGAACATCGGCATCCCGGTCGTGCCCGGCGAGTTCTCGCTGATCGCGGGCGCGATCTTCGCCGGCACGGGGCGGGCCGGGCTGAACGTCGTGGTGGTGGCGATCGTCGCGGCGATCGCCTCGTTCGCCGGTGCCGAGATCGGCTACCTGATCGGGCGGTTCGCCGGCCGCGAGCTCGTGCTCAAGTTCGGCAAGTACGTGCTGATCAAGCCGCATCACCTCGACCGGGCCGAGAGCGTTGTCGCGCGCTTCGGCGGCTTCGTGGTCATCATCGCCCGGTACATCGTGGGCCTGCGCGAGGCCAACGGCATCATCGCCGGCATCACCAAGATGCGCTGGACGACATTCACCATCTATAACGCCATCGGCGCGTGTGCCTGGGTCGCCACCTGGGTCACGATCGGGGACCTGGCCGGTGACCACATCGACACGATCTACACGGACGTGAATCACTACTCGCTGTACGTGGTGGCTGGCCTGGCGGTCCTTGTCATCGGCTACGTGGGTTACCGGCTGCTGCGGAAGCGGAAGCACCGGCAGGAACCTGCCGAGCCTGATGAGCGGCCTTCCGAGAGAAGCGCATCGAACCATCCTTGATCCTGCCATAACGCAACGTGACCACGTCGGACAGGTAGCTCATGCCGAGCCGCCACGGCGGCCGTGACCCGGCCTTGGGGAACTGGTCGATGGATCTGAGTACGTAGCCGGCCGCGAAGTCGAGCAGCGGCCGTTCGGTCACCCGCGGGTCGTCGTTGACCGGGACGCAGATGTCATAGCCACGCGTGTACATGTACCGGAGCAGCCGGCACGTGTACTCGCTGACCAGGTCGGCCTTCAGCGTCCAGGACGCGTTCGTATACCCGATGGTGAACACGCAGTTGGGCACGCCGCCGAGCATCATCCCCTTGTACGCCATGGCATCGGGCAGCTGGAGCGGCTTGCCGTCGACGGATAGCTCGATGCCGCCCAGCGGCAGCAATCTCAGCCCCGTGGCCGTCACCACGACGTCGGCGGGGAGCTCCTTGCCGGATTCCAGCCGCAGGCCGCTTTCGGTGAACGCGGAGATCCGGTCCGTGACCACGGACGCGCGGCCGTCGCTGACCGCCGTGAACAGGTCGCCATCGGGCACCAGGCACAACCGCTGGTCCCAGACGTTGTAGGCCGGCTTGAAGTGCGTGTCCACGTCGTAGCCGGGCGGAAGCTGCTTGATCGTCATCTTCCTGATCCAGCCGCGCATCATGTCGGGCCGACGGCGGCTGAGCTTGTAGATCAAGGTGGTGACCAGCACGTTCTTCCAGCGGGTTACCGCGTATCCGCGGCGCCTGCCCAGCACCTTGACCAGCTTGGCAGCGATCGGGTCCTCGGTCGGCAGGGTGAGGATGTAGCTGGGTGATCGCTGCAGCATGGTCACGTGCCCGGCGGTTTCGGCCATCGCCGGGACCAGCGTCACCGCCGTCGCGCCACTGCCGACCACGACGACGCGCTTGCCCGCGTAATCCAGGTCCTCTGGCCAGTGCTGGGGGTGCACGACCCGGCCCTGGAAGCTGTCCAGCCCGGCGAACTCGGGCTGGTAGCCCGCGTCGTAACGGTAGTAGCCCGTGCACATGTACAGGAAACCGCAGGTGAAGGTCGCGGATTCGGTCTGGACCGTCCATTGTGCGGCCTCGCTGGACCAGCTTGCTCCGGTCACCCGCTGGCCGAAGCGGATGTGCTTGTCGACGCCCGCCTCGGTGGCGGTCTCGCGGACGTAATCGAGGATGGACGGGCCGTCCGCGATCGCCTTCGCCTGCGACCACGGCCGGCGCCGGTAGCCGAGGGTGTGCATGTCCGAGTCCGAGCGGACGCCTGGGTACCGGAACAGGTCCCAGGTGCCGCCGATGGCGTCCCGTGCCTCGAGGATCGTGTAGGTCTTACCGGGGAACGCGGCGTGCAGATGCTGGGCCGCGCCGATGCCGGACAGCCCTGCCCCGACGATGAGGACGTCGACGTGCTCGGTCATCTCTGTGCTCCCTGCCGTTTGCGCATCCGGTTTTCCAGGCGGACGACCAGATCGTAGTAGTGGGTGGGCGTCACCCTGGCCAGGGTGTCGAACACGTAGGCGTCCGGGCCGACCAGGATCCGGGCCTTGCCGCGCTCGACCCCGCGGACAATGATCTCGGCCGCCTTGTCCGGCGTCGTCATCAGGATCGCCTCGAATTCGGCGGCCATCTGATCCTGGGTGCGGCCGCGGCCCTCCGGGTCCTTCCTGACCCTCGCGTTGCGGGCGATGCTGGTCTGGATCCCGCCGGGGTGCACGGTGATGGCGCTGACGCCGGTGCCGCGCAGTTCCTGGCGCAGCGCGTCGGTGAAGCCGCGCACCGCGAACTTGGAGGCGCAGTAGGCACTCTGATAGGGCATGCCGAGCAGGCCGAAGACACTGGACGTGTTGACGATCACGCCGTAGTCCTGCTCGACCAGGAGCGGAAGGAACGCGCGGGTGCCGTTGACCACGCCGCCGAAGTTGATCTGCCGCAGCCACTCGTCGTCGTCGGGATCCGCGTCCAGCACCGAGGACGCGACGGCGACGCCCGCGTTGTTGAATACGGCGGCCAGTGGCCCCGCTTTGGACTCGCTGAGCCAGTCCCGGACCTCTGCCGCGAAACGGTGCTGGTCCGCAGCGTCCCGCACGTCCAGCACCCTGGTCAGCACGTCGCCTTGGAGCGAACGCGCGGTCTCCTTCAGCCCCGCCTCGTCGATGTCGGCGATCGCCACCGGCGAGCCGGACCTGGACAGCCGCCTGGCGAGACTGCGCCCGATGCCGGAGGCGGCTCCGGTGACCATCGCGGGCCTTCCGGCGATGATCCTATGCGTCCTGGCCATCGACGCTCCTTCCCGCTGCGTTCGTGCCGGTCACGGAGCCGGCGTCCGCGGCCCGGATGTGCTCGTCGATCAGGCCGCAGACCCCGGGCCAGACCTCGGCCGGCAGGTCGTGCCCCATTCCCGTGATGGTCTCCAGCCGGGCTCCGGGAATCGCCCGCATCGTGGCGGCACCGCCGCTCGGGTTCACCATAAGGTCCCGGTCACCGTGGATGACAAGGGTCGGTGCGATCACCCCGCGCAGTTCGGCGGTACGGTCACCGGATTTGACGATGGCCGCGAGCTGCCGGCCGGTGCCGGCCGAGCGCGGATCGCGGTCCCACGCGATGCCGGCTTGCTCGCGCACGCGTCGCTCGTCGAACGGAAAGCCAGCCGAGGCGATGTGCCGGAATATCCGCGCCGCCCGGTCCATCGCCTCGGCCCGGTCACGCGGCGGGCGGGCGAGCATGAGCCGCCACGTCGACAGCGCCGGCCTGCCGACGCGCGGCGCGCCCGTGGTGGACATGATCGAGGTGAGCGACCTGACCCGCTCCGGGTACCTGACGGCGACCGTCTGGGCGATCATCGCGCCCATCGAGGCGCCCACCAGATGCACGGAAGACAGGCCGAGCGCGTCGAGCAGCCCCGCCGTATCGGCCGCCATGTCGGAAAGCTCGTACTGAAGCGGGTCCCACCGCTTGGTCATCATCCGCACCGGGCTGGGCGGCCGGAAGCCTAGGTGAGTAGACCTGCCGCGGTCCCGGTTGTCGAAGCGGAACACCCGGTAGCCGCGATCGGCCAGCAGCGCGCAGAACGCGTCAGGCCAGCTCTGCAACTGCATGCCCAGCCCCGTGATCAGCACCAGCGGGACCCCCGCCGGATCACCGAGTTGCTCGTACGCCAGCTCGATGCCGCGCCCGACGTCAACGATCGCCTCCGTCACGCCGTC
>DASXDG010000359.1:0-3266 GCA_036490795.1 Streptosporangiaceae bacterium | reverse complement strand
GGCCGGGGCCAGGGCGAATGACGGCGCAGTCGCGGACGCGGCCGCGCTGGCCGCCGAGGGGACCAGTCCGCCCAGCGACCTCAGCGGGCAGGCCGCCTACCGCAGGCACCTCGCCCGGGTCCTCACCCGGAGCGCGGTCCTGGCGGCGGCAGGAATGCAGGCTGCTAGCTGATTCGGAGGTTAGATCAAAAATGGAGCTGCAGAACGAGTTCACGGTTCCCGCGCCGGTGTCGGAGGTCTGGAAGACACTGCTCGACGTCGAACGGATCGCACCGTGCCTGCCCGGGGCGACGGTCGACCGGCACGAGGGCGACGAAGTGGCCGGCCGGGTGAACGTCAAGGTCGGGCCGGTAACCGCGAGCTACGCGGGAACCGCCAGGTTCGTCGCCAAAGACGAATCCGAGCACCGCTTTGTCCTGCAGGCACACGGTCGGGAGACCCGGGGCAGCGGCAACGCCGCGGCAACGGTCGAGGCGAGGATGTCCGAACAGGACTCCGGCACGCACGTCACGGTCGGCACCTCGCTGCAGATCAGCGGCAAGCAGACGCAGTTCGGCCGGGGGGTCATGGCCGACGTCGCGGCCAAGCTCACCGATCAGTTCGCCGCGTGCCTGGCACAGCGAGTGCGCGAACCCGCCACGGCGAACGGCCATGCGCCGGGACAAGACCCCGGCCGCCCGGCGGCGCAGGCCGGGGAACCGGCGGCGGCCTCGGGCGCCGAGACCGCGGCGCCGGAGGGTTCGGGGAACCTCGGCATCCTCAGCACCGTGGCCGGGCCGCTGGCGAAGCAGTTCGCCCCGGTGGCGGCCGGCCTGGCGCTCGGGGTCATCCTCGGTCTTCTGCTGGGTCACCGCCGCCGCGGCGCGATCGTGGTCGCTCCGATGCCGATGCGAGCCGTCCCGCGCGGGCAGGCAACGCTATGACCACCGCGCTGAACAAGCACTCGTATGAGTTCGCGCAAAACCGGATCAAAAGCGGGAACGTGGTGCTTGACCGGCGAGACGACTGGAGCGAGCACCAGCCGTCAACCCGTCAGGAGAACGATTTCATCGAAGCCCGCGGCTGGGATGAATACGCGAACTGGCACCTCGGCGTCGATGACGAGGCGTCCGAGCACACCAAGGCCAGGTACAAATTTCCGTACGGCGACTTCGCGCGGGTCCACCGCTGCGGTGTCCTGTCCGCGGAAGTGCGGGCCGGGCGCAACCACTACCGCGACATCGAGGACGCGGCCGTCCGGCTGCGCGACATGATGGACGCACTTGACCAGTGACAGTGGTCAGCGCGCGCCGGGGCCTGGCCGCCGTCGGGGGCGGGCCGAGATACTCGCGGCCGCCAGCGCGCACAGCACTGCCAGCACGATCGAGCAGCCGAGCACGGCACGGAAATCGCCGACGTAGTCGGAGGCGACACCCACGCCGATGACCGGGACGGCGAGCCCTGCGTACGCGAACACGTAGTAGCCGGAGAGGACCTGCGCGCGGCTCTCGGGCAGGGCCAGCCGGTTAGCAGCGGACAGACTGCCGATGACGAGGGCCCCGAAGGAGCTCCCGCCAGTCACGGCGGCGATCAGGAACAGCGTCAGGGATGCCGCCGACATCGCCGCCACGAGGAGCACCAGGCCGACCGGGAAGAGTCCGAGCCCCGTCAGCAGGACCGGCCTGCTGTTGAAGCGCGCCAGGCTCAGCGCGGCGACGGTGCCGGCCACGAAGAACAGGCACGTAACGGCGCCAGCGAGCGCGTAATTGGCGTGATGCAGCATCGCGGTCGTGAAGCCAGGCGCGAGCGACGCGAACACGCCGTTCAGCGCGTAGGCGGCGAAGGCGGCCACTCCGGCGGCGATGAACTCACGCCGGCCGTCCGCGGGAACCGCGAGGCCGGCGAACCGCAGGCTGGGCCGCTCCCGCCTGCCCACCGTCTCAGGCACGAAGGCCAGGGCCAGCGCCGCGGCGGCGAGCAGGCCGAGGTAGGCCTCGAAGACTCGCACGGTCGGCTGCGGAAGGTATTCGGCGAACAGCCCGGCCATGAGCGGCCCCACCGCGGCGGCACCGCTGTTCGCCGCGACGGACACCAGCGACGCCCGCCGTGCGTCAGATTCCCTGATCAGCTCCGTGAGGGCCGCGGTGGCGGTGCCTGTCATCAGGCCGGCGGACACCCCCGACAAGATCCGGGCCGGGTAGAGCCACCCCGGGCTCGCGGCCAGGATGAACAAAACGGTGCTGGCCGTGCTGAAGCCGAGGGCGGCGGCCATTACCGGTTTCCGGCCCGCCTGGTCTGAAGCCCGCCCGGCCAGCAGCAAGGTGGCGAGGACGGCTACCGCGTAGACGGCGAAGATCAGCGTGAGGATCCCGGCCGAGAAATGCCACTGACGCTGGTAAATCGCATACAGCGGTGATGGCACGGCAGTGCCCATGATGACCGCTGCGAATACATACGCGACCAGCCAGAACGCGATTTCTCCGGGCGCGGCGCGACGGCTCAGCCTGTTCGCCGACTGCCCCAGGCCGTCGGCGCAGGGCCGGTCAGCCGTCCGCACACGAGGCTTCACGTGCGTCATTGGCACGACGATGCTACCTGCCCGCCCGCGGCACATCACCAGAGCGTGTAGTGCGGCGCAGGCAATGCCGGGCCGTAGCCGGGTCAGCCGCCGGCCGACGGGAGTACTAGTCAACCGTGTGATGCGGATTGCCTGGTCAGGTCGCAGGCTGGGCTGGGATCGCTAGCGCAGAGAGGCGGGAGGGCCAGGCATGCTTACCCGCTGGTACCAGACCGGTGTCATCTACTCCGTGGACGTCGGCCTGTTCCAGGACGGAAACGACGACGGAACAGGCGACTTCCAGGGAATGGTGGGCAGACTTGACTACCTTGCCCGCCTTGGTGTCTCCACGATCTGGCTGCATCCCATTCATCCGTCGCCGCGCCGCGACGGCGGGTACGACATCACCGATTACTACGGCGTGCACCCGCGGTTCGGCAGCCTCGGCGATTTCACCACCTTGCTGCTCGAGGCCGGAGAGCGCGGCATCCGGATCGTGCTGGACCTTGTCGTCAACCACACCAGCGACCAGCATCCGTGGTTCCAGGCCGCGCGCTCCGATCCAGACTCGCCGTTCCGGGACTGGTATGTCTGGTCGGCGACCGAGCCCCCGGACCGATTCGAGGGGATGGTGTTCCCCGGGGTAGAGAAGGAGACCTGGACCTACGACGAGATGGCGGCCGCGTGGTACCGGCACCGGTTCTACCGGTTCGAGCCGGACCTGAACACC
>DASXDG010000358.1:0-36533 GCA_036490795.1 Streptosporangiaceae bacterium | reverse complement strand
CGGATCCTGGTGCTGGCCATGATCACAACGTGGCGCTGGGATCGAGGCGACCAACTCCCGAATGGGCGCCGGCTGGGCACGGAATGGCTCAGCCAGATCCGGGCAGCGCTACACAATGAATCCCTTTGATTACTTCAAGTGGGTACGCTGTGTTTCATGGGTCGCAAGAGAAGTTCCCCGATCGAGACGGCCGCGCCCGTGGTCATGCCAGCCGAGATCACGGCGAAGGGAGAGGCCGTCCAGGCTCTGCTCCGCGAGTTCCCGTTCCCCCAATCCACGCCTGCCTCCTGGTCGGCCGAGACCGGGCGGCACACCCAGCACTGGGTGAATGTCATGGGCCTAGTCAGATCGGAGATATCGGCGGCCCACTTCGCGAGGATCGATACTGGGCGGCTCAATCCCGCCCGGCTACCGGGCAGCCAGGGAGGCAGCGGCCGACGTCATCTGCTGGACCGACGACCTCGCCACCGTTGCGAAAGAACACGCACGCGGCGACGTACACAACCTCGTCATCGTTCTAGCCGAGCACCACGACCTGACCTGGGCACAAGCCACCAGCCAGGCCCGGCAGCTGCTGGAACGCCGGATAGCCGACTACCTCACGGCGGAACAGGTTTTACTCCAGTCACAGCCACCACGGGCCCTGGACACCAACCTGCAAGGCCTGCGGCACTGGATGCGCGGCCACCTGGACTGGGGCGCCGAGACAGCCCGCTACCACAACGTCTGCCACGACCCCGGCAGCCAAGACTACGTCGAGGACCCGGCCCTGCCCTGAGCCGCATTGTTACTGGTCTAGGTATCTGTCGATGGCGTGGACTGTGGGGTTGCCCATGAAGGCCTTGAGGCTGATCTTGATGCCCGTCTGTTCCATGAGCCTGGCTGCGAGGACGGCGGCGAGCAGGGAGTGACCGCCGAGGTCGAAGAAGTTATCTTCGACGCCCACCTGATCGATGCCGAGGACCTGGGCGAACAGGTCGCACAGCGCGTGTTCCCTGGGGGTAACCGGTACCTGCAACACCCCGGCACCCGCGGCGTAGTCCGGGGCGGGCAGAGCGCGGCGATCCAGCTTGCCGTTCGCGTTCAGCGGCAGCGTGTCCAAGATGACGACGGCGGCGGGCACCATGTAGCCAGGCAGCGCTCGCCCGGCGGCGTCCCGCAGTCTGGCCGGTTCCAGTTCGGTGCCGGCGGCGGGCACCACGTAAGCGGCCAGGCGCTTGTCGCCTGGGCGGTCCTCGCGCATGATGACCCGGACCTGCGCCACTCCGGGCTGCGCCGCGATGACGGCCTCGATCTCGCCAAGCTCGATCCGGAACCCGCGGATCTTCACCTGGTCATCCGCGCGGCCCAGGTACTCCAGCTCACCCGCGTTATTCCACCGGGCCAGGTCTCCCGTCCGGTACATCCGCTCCCCGGCCGGCCCGGACGGGCATGCCACGAAGCGCTCCGCGGTCATCCCGGGCCGGTTCAGGTATCCGCGAGCCAAGCCGCCCGTCAGGTACAGTTCCCCGCCGACCCCCGGCGGCACCAGTCCCAGCGTGTCATCCAGGATGAACGCCCGCTTGTTCCAGATCAGGCGCCCGATCGGCGGTGAGGCCGCCTCCCCTGTCATGGTGGAAGTGGTCGCGAACACCGTGCCTTCGGTCGGGCCGTAGATGTTGACGATCCGGGCTCCCGGCACCGCGGCTCTGATCGCGGTGACGACCTGCCCGGTCACCGCTTCCCCGCACAGCGCGACGACGGAGGCCTTGGCGGCGGTTCCCGGGGAGGCCAGGACGTGCGCCAGCGCGGTCGGCACCGCGCTGATCATGGTGCCGCTCCAGGGTCCGGATGTCAGCGCGAGCAGGTTCGGCACGATCTCGATGCTGCCCCCGGCCGTGAGGGTCCCGAAGATCTCGAACACCGACACGTCGAAACTCAGCGATGTCGACGCCAGCACCCGGGACAGCTCACCCGGCGGGAACTCCGACCTCACCCAGGACGCGAACACCGCCGCGTGCCCGTGCTCGATCACCACGCCCTTGGGCCGGCCAGTCGACCCCGACGTGTAGATCACGTACGCCGCGTTCGAGGGCCCCGCGGCCGTCGGCGGGTCTGTCCCGTCCAGCCCGGCCAGCTCCGCCGCGACGGCCGGGTCGTCGAGCACCAGCAACGGCAGCGTGCCGGGAAGCGTCCCCGCTACCTCCGCCGTGCTCAGTACCGCGACCGGGCTGGTTTCGGTGAGCATGAACGCGATCCGGTCGGGCGGGTAAGCCGGATCGACCGGGACGTACGCGGCACCGGTCTTCAGGACAGCCAGGACCGCGGTGATCATGTCGGGGCAGCGTGGCATCGCGATGGTGAGGTACCGATCGGGACCCGCGCCGAGGGTGACCAGGTGCCGGGCCAGGCGGTTAGCCCGCTCATTCAGCTCCCGGTAGGACACCTGCTCGCCCTCGAAGATCACCGCGGGGGCATCCGGGGTCGTGGCCGCCTGGGCCTGGAACAGATCCGGCAAAGTCGCGCCGGGGACGTCCCGGGTGATGCCGTTCCGGTCGCGCAGGAGCGCGCCTCGCTCCGCGGCGGTAAGCAGATCCAAGGTGCTGAGGCGCTGGTCAGGATTATGAGCCGCCTGGGTGAGCAGCCGGGTGAGCCGGCCGGCCATGGCCCGGATCGTGGCCTCGTCGAACAGTTCCGTGGCGTACTCGAAGAACGCGCTTATCCCGGCACGGGTACCGTCGGGGTCGCGGTCCTGCTGGAAAGCCAGGGTCAGATCGAACTTGGCGGCCACCGCGAGTACCGGCTCAGGGCGGGCCTTCAGCCCGGGCAGCTGCCAGTCCACCGCCTCGATGTCCTGATCGGCGAGCATGACCTGGAACAGCGGATGCCGGGCCGCGGAACGTGCGGGGTTAATCAGTTCGACTAGCCGCTCGAACGGGACATCCTGACGAGCCTGGCCGGCCAGTACGGTCTCCCTGACCTGGTCCAGCAGCTGGGCGAAGCTGGGGTCGCCGGACAGATCCGCGCGAAGCACCAGGGTGTTCACGAAGAACCCGACGAGGTCATGGACCGCCTCATCGGTTCGCCCGGCCACCGGCACACCCAGCGGGATATCGGTCCCGGCACCCATCCGGGACAGCAGCCCAGCCAAGCCCGCTTGCAGCACCATGAATACCGTCGCCTGGTGCTCACGGGCCAAGGCGGCCAGCGCCGTGTGCAGCCCTGCATCCGCCAGCTGCCACCGGGCCTCCGCGCCGTGCTGGGATGGCCCAGCCGGCCGCGGCCGGTCGAACGGCAGCACCAGCTCATCCGGTAGCCCGGCCAGCGCCTGCTCCCAGTACCCGACCTGACGGGACATGACGCTTGCGGAGTCCTGGTCACCGCCCAGCAGGTCTCGCTGCCACAGCGTGTAATCCGTGTACTGCACCGGCAGCGGCGCCCAGTCCGGTGCCCGGCCATCGCAGCGGGCCGTGTACGCCGCTGCCAGGTCGCCCATCAAGATCTCCATGGACCAGCCATCGCTGGCAATGTGATGACACAGCAGCACCAGCACATGCTCGAACTCGGCCACCGTGTACACCCAGGCGCGCACCGGCAGCTCCGCGGCCACATCGAACTCGTACCCCGCCGCGGCCTCTACCAGGACGGGCAACTCGTCTCGTCCCACAGTCGCCACCGTCACCGGGGCTCTGGCCTGCGACGCGGGAATTACTTGCTGGTAAGGCTGCCCGTCTGCGACCGGGAACACCGTGCGCAGAGACTCGTGCCTGCCCACCACATCGTTCAGAGCCGCAACCAGCGCGTCTGCGTCCAGCTGGCCCTCCAGCCGCCACGCGGACGCCAGGTTATACGCCGTGCCAGGCCCGTTGAACTGCTCCAGGAACCACAGCCGCTGCTGCGCGAACGACAGCGGCAGGCGTTCCGGCCGCGGCACCGGCACCAGCGCCCGCCGGCCCGCCTCCGCTCCCTCGACCGCCTCTGCCCCCTCGACCACCTCTGCCTGCAACAGCGGGCGCCGTGCGGTGTCTGCGTCGGGGAGCAGCCCGGCGAGCTCGGCGGGGGTGGGGTGCTCGAACACGGCCCGGATCGACAGTTCGGCGCCGAGTACCGTCCGGATCCGTGACACGAGGCGGGTGGCAAGCAGTGAGTAGCCGCCCAGGTCGAAGAAGCTGTCCTCGGCCCCGACCTGGTCCAGGCCGAGGACGTCCGCGAACGCGTCGCACAGCGCCTGCTCGCGTGGGGTGACCGGGGCGCGGCCACTGGTGGCGGCGGCTGCGTAGTCCGGTACGGGCAGGGCACGGCGGTCCAGTTTGCCGTTCGGGTTCAGCGGCAGCCGGTCCAGGACCACGATCGCGGCGGGCACCATGAACGGCGCCAGCATCCGGGCCGCCGCGGTCCGCAGCCCGGCCGGATCCAGGACCGTCCCTGCGGCCGGGACGACGTACCCGGTGAGCCGCTGGTCTCCGTGCTGGTCTTCGCGGACGATCACCGCGGCGTCCGCGACGGCGGGCAGGGCGGCGAGGACGGTCTCGATCTCGCCAAGCTCGATCCGGATGCCGCGGACCTTCACCTGGTCATCCGCGCGGCCCAGGTATTCCAGCTCGCCGGCCTGGTTCCACCTGGCCAGGTCCCCGACCCGGTACATCCGTTCCCCGGGCGTCCCGTACGGGCAGGGCACGAACCGCTCCGCGGTCAGCCCCGGGCGGTTCAGGTAGCCGCGGGCCACGCCCCGCCCGGCCAGGTACAGTTCCCCGGCCACCCCCGGCGGGACCTGATGCAGCCGGCCGTCGAGGACCAGGGTCCGGGTATTGCCGGTCGGCCGCCCGATCGTGGGAACCTGCTCCGGTCCGCTGCCCGTGCTCCATGAGGTGACGTAGACCGTCGTCTCGGTCGGCCCGTAGATGTTCACCACCCGCGCCCCCGGCCACGTCGCCTGGATCTGCGCCAGCGCCCGCGCGGTGAACGCCTCCCCGCCCACCACCACCGTCTGAGCGGCGACCTCGACCTTGGAGGCAGTGGTGATCACCTGCGCGATCGCCGACGGGGCGCCGCTGACCAGCCGCGGGACATCCGGGTCCGGGAACTCATCAGCCAGCGCGAGGACGTTGCGGACAACCTCGACCGTCCCGCCCCACGCCAGCGTCCCGAGGATCTCGAACACCGATACATCGAAGCTCAGCGACGTAGCGGCCACCATCCTGGACAACTCCGCCGCCGAGAACTCGGTGCCGATCCAGGCGACCTGATCGGCCAGGCCGCCGTGCTCGATCATCACGCCCTTCGGGCGCCCCGTCGACCCCGACGTGTACATCACGATCGCCCGCCCGGACGGTGCGTACGCCACGCCCGGGTCCGTGGCCGGGAGCGCGGACAAAGCGGCAGCGGTCGCGGAATCATCCAGCGCGACCTGAGGTGCGCCGCCAGGCAGATCCCGCCCGGTCGCGGCAGTCGTGACCACCGCGACCGGTCCGGTCTCAGCCAGCATGTAACCGATCCGGTCCGCCGGATACCCCGGGTCCACCGGCACGTACGCGGCACCGGTCTTCAGCACCGCCACCACTGCCACGATCATCTCCGCCGACCGGGGCATCGCGATCGCCACCGTCCGCTCCGGACCCGCGCCGCGGGCACACAGGTACCGGGCCAGCTGGTTGGCGCGCGCGTTCAGCTCGGCATAGGTCAGCGCGGTACCGTGATGCATCACCGCCACCGTGCCCGGGGTCCGCGCCACCTGCTCCTGGAACAGCTCCGGCCACGCTCGCTCGGGCACATCCCGCGCCGTGTCATTCCATTGCGCCAGCAGCCGCCGCTCAGACTCAGTGAGCAGTTCGACGTCACCCACCGGACGCGCCGGGCTGGCCACCACCTGCCCCAGCAGCGCCGTCAGCCGCGCGGCCAGCACCCCCGCTGTCACCTCATCGAACAGGTCCCGCGCATACTCCAGGGTCGCGCTGATCCCGGCCGGCGACCCATCGGCGTTACGGTCCTCCCGGAAACCCAGCATCAGGTCGAACTCAGTCGCCACCGAGGAGACCGGTTCCGCCTCAGTGCACAGCCCGGGCACCCGCCAGTCCACCACGCCGAAATCCTGGTCAGCCACCATGACCTGGAACAGCGGATGCCGGGCCGGGGACCGGACCGGGTTCAGCTCCTCAACCAGCTGCCCGAACGGCACATCCTGCCGCTCCCGCGCGGCCAGCAACCTCTCCCTGACCCGGCACAGCAGCTCAGTAAAGCTGGGGTTGCCGGACAGATCGGTGCGCAGCACCAGCGTGTTCCCGAGCAACCCCACCATGTCATGCATGACTTCACTGGCCCGCCCCGCCACCGGGACACCCAACGGGATATCAGTGCCCCCGCCCAGCCGGGACAGCATTGCGGCCAGCCCTGCCTGCAGCACCATCAGCACACTCGCCCGCTGCGCGGCGCCCAACCCGGCCAGCGCCGCGTGCAGGCCAGCATCGGCCAGCTGCCACCGCACCGTACCGCCACGCCGCGACGGCTCCGCCGGCCGCGGCCGGTCGAACGGCAACGCCAGCTCGTCCGGCAGCCCGGCCAGCACCTCCCGCCAGTACCGGATCTGCCCGGCAATCACCCCGCCGTCTTCCCGGCCGTCTTCCTCGGCGGCGCCGAGCAGGTCCCGCTGCCACAACGTGTAATCCGCGTACTGGACAGGAAGGGATGCCCAGTCCGGCGTGCTCCCGTCCCGCCGGGCTGTGTACGCGGTGGCCAGGTCGGCCATCAGCACTTGCATGGACCAGCCATCACAAGCCATCTGATGACACACCAGAACGAGCACATGCTCATCCGCGCTCACCATGAGCAGCCACGCCCGGATGGGTAGCTCACCAGCGACGTCGAACACATGCCCCGCCGCGGCACTGATCCGCCCGGCCACCTCCCCCGGCCACACAGCGGCCACCGTCACCGGGACAAGCACTTGCTCCGCGGGGATCACCTGCTGCCAGGGCTGCCCCTCATCGACCGCGACCACGGTTCGCAGCGATTCATGACGGCCGATCACATCACCCAGCGCGGCAGTCAGCGCCCCGGCATCCACCCGGCCGTGCAGCCGCCACACAAACGGCAAGTTGAGCGCCGTGCCGGACCCGTGGAACTGTTCCAGGAACCACAGCCGCTGCTGCGCATATGACAGCGGCACCCGCCCCGGCCGGACCACAGCCCGGGTCAGAAACGTACTTTCCTCGGATGGTTCCGGGCGAAGGCTACTAGCCACAATGGTCCTCATTCCGATGGGCGACACCACTGGCACATGACTGTCCAGGGCAATCCGCAGCGGACGCTGCCCAGGAGGTCCGCGCATGCCGACCGCCCCAGAGGAGAGGCTCCAACACGACAGCTTCGCAATCCAGGACGTACACCGCCACCTTCTGCATTGCGCGCGGACCGGTCGCAGGGCTGATGCAGCTGCAGGGCGCCGCGGCCGTGCGGCTCGCCTTTCCGGACGGGGCAGTTACCTCGCTCCAGGAAATCCCGGTTCCATCCGCGCACTTTTACCTGCGGCTGCCAAGCCGGGCCAGACCACCAGCACGCCCAGCGTGCGGACAACGACTAGAAACCCTGTTGGACGAGGGCTCCGCGCCGGCGCCTGCCCGGGTGACATAAGAGTAGCCGTTGATCCCATATTGCCTGTTAAGCGTTCTTTGTAGCTTTCGGTGTATAGCAACTGGGATGCCTGCCGCCGTTGCGGTAGGCGGAACGAGAGGATCTGCATGAGCGTCGAGACCGCAACGAGCATTGCTCAGACAGTCAACGCCTGGCGCTCCAGCGCCAGCCTGGACAGCCCGGCGGGTCCACTGTTTCCTAGCGGCAGGTACGCGGAGTCCGAAATCACCATGAGCGGCAAGATCATCACGGCGCAGTGCGGCACCAATTGCACTGGCTCAGTCCATGATCACTGCTGCTGACCGCGGCTAATGCCGAGCCGGGCATCAACCGGATTTGAGACCGCTCTGGGCTGCCTTGTCGAACCTGACTTGGCCGACCTGGCGGTTCAGCTTGGCTCGGTGCCCGGCCTGGCGGATGCGGAAGCCGAAGCGATCTGCACCGCGGCGCGTGCGCACGTCACGTCAGCCGCGCTGCTGAAGGTCAACCGGATCCTGCTGGTCGAGCTCAACTCGGCGAGGGTAAGCGGGCACCTGCGTGCCCCTGATCCGGCCGCCCGCTGGCAGGAATGGTTGTCGGGTACCAAGCGGCTCAGCTTCTGGGAGTCGCTTGCTGACCACTACCCTTCCCTGCTTGTCCGCATCCGGGCAGTGGTCGGCAACGGCTGCGGTGCGGCCCTGGCCATGGGCGCCCGGTTCGCGGCCGACCATCGCGAGCTGGCTGGCCTGCCGGGGAGCGGCGCTGGGCAGCTCGCCGAGGTGAGGTTCGGCGCAGGGGATAGCCACAACCGCGGCAAGACCGTCGCCGTGCTGCGAATGGCGGATGGCGGCCACGTGGTCTACAAGCCCCGCTCTGTGGACGTGGACGCGTGCCTGGCCCGGCTGGTGAGCTTCGTGACCGCCGTCGGTCAGCCAGGTGCCAGCCGCATCCGGGTTCCCGCCGTGCTCAGTCGGTCCGGCTACGGCTGGGCCGAGCATGTCCAGCACCGCTACTGCTCTGGCGAGGAAGAGCTGCGCCTGTTCTACCGGGGCATAGGGCACTGGCTCGCCATCATGCGCCTGGTCGGCGGCAGTGACCTGCACGCCGAGAATGTCATCGCCTGCGGTCCGGTCCCCGTCGTCGTCGATTGCGAGACGCTGTTCACACCGCATGCGGCGGCCATTGCATCGGGATACGGGCAGGCGAACGACATTTCCGCTCAGCTGATCGCCGACAGCGCGCTGCGCACGGGGCTACTACCCGGCCGGGGTGAGGCGCTCGGCTGGCGAGGGGTCGATTCCTCGGCCGTGGGCGCCTTGCCAGGCCAGCAGCCGTATGTATCCGTTCCTGTGGTCGTCGGCGCGGGTACCGACGAGGCACGAATGGGTTACGAGCGCAGGCGGATCGAGGCGGCGGGCAACCACCCAAGCCCGGAGCCTGTTCTGGCCCGGTACTGGCATCTAGTGCTGTCGGGCTTCACCGAGATGACCGCCAGATTGCACGATCTCGATGAGTCGGGCGAACTCGCCGGGCCGATGCGGGACTTCGCCGACTGCCCGGTCCGCGTCGTGGTCAGGAACACCCAGACCTATATGGAGCTGGGCCGGATGCTCTGGCATCCTGCCTCGATGCACGACGAGCCGGCCGCGATCGAACATGCCGCCAGGCTGCTGGCGGTGCATGCGGGCAACGCGTCTGCCGCACCCGGTGACCGCACGGTGATCGACGCGGAAATCGCCGAGCTCCGGGACGGCGACGTCCCCGTATTCATGACGACACCACGCACAGGACTGCTGGCCGGCCCGCGTGGAACCTGCCACGGCCAGGCCATGGATCTCATCAGTGATGCCTTGCGCAGATGGCGCGGCAGTGATCTTCGCATGGACGTGCAGGTGATCTCCGGGACGCTAGTCAGTGCCTACCTCAATGAGGGCATGTCGCCTGGCGATAGGCCCGTCGCGGCGACCCGGGTACGCCTCGACAACCTGGACCGGCGTCGCCGGCTGATAGCGGCCAGCATCATGCGGACCATCAGGGACGTCGCGATCAGGGCCGACGATGGGACCGTGACCTGGATCGCACCGGTGATCAGCCCGACTGGCTGGGCAGTACGGCCGCTGTCCGCCGACCTGTACAACGGACTGTCCGGCGTCGCCGTCGCCGTCGCGGCCTATCAATTCGAGACGTCACATGACCGGGCCGACCCGGTCGACGGACTAGACCAGCTGCTCGCTGACACGCTCAGCACGGTGCGGGCGATCGAAGATCAAGACGAGCGGGACATGGGCGGCGAGATAGCGATCAGGCCCAGCGCGCCAGGTGGCTATATCGGCCTCGCCTCACAGATCTGGGGCTGGCTCCTGCTCGGCAGGCTGCGCGTTGCGGGCCTGAGCGCGGCGGACGCGATCAGCCGCGCGCTGGCAGCCGGCCGCCAGATCAGCGCGGCGATAGCGGAGGACGACGCGTTCGACCTGTTCCGCGGTGTCGCTGGCGCGATTGTCCCGCTGCTGCGCCTGGGCGAATGGACCGGCGATGCTCGCTGGACGTCGCTCGCGCGCCAGGCGGGGAAGCGACTGGTGGACGCGGCCAAGACCGGTAGCACGGGCGCTCGCTGGGAAACCTCGGTGTTCCCGGCAGGAATAGGCGGGGCCGCGCACGGCGCGACCGGCATCGGCTGGGGGCTGGCCCGGCTTGCGGCCGATCCGGCGGTACGGGCAATCCGCGACGAGGCGGAGTCGTTCAGCCAGCTCGCTGACGCCGCGTTCGCATTCGAGGAATCGCTCTATGACGCGGCTGCCGGATGCTGGACCGACCTGCGTGAACCCGGCCAGATCACGGCGGCCTGGTGCCACGGCGCCGGCGGTATCGGCATCGTCGCGGCTGACCTGGCCCGGATGGGCGGCGATGGCTGGACGGAGGTACTGGCCAGAGCGGCTGCCTGTTCCTGGGCGAACGGTCTCGGCCACAACCACACGCTGTGCCACGGTGACCTCGGCATCTGGGAGGTCATCGGCCTAGCGCTGGCGGCAGGGGTTCAGCCCCGTGGAGTGGAATCAGATGCCGTTGCCGCCCGCGTCATCAGTGGCCTAGGCGAACACGGGCCGGTCAGCGGCCTGGCAAGGGACACGCTGCACCCTGGCCTGCTGCCAGGGATCGGCGGCATGGCCTATCAGCTGCTCCGGATGCATCCCGGCAGCCCGCTGCCGTCGGTGCTGCTCCCTGATCCGGGCCCCGCGGACAGTCTCTGACCGCAACACCAGCGCGGTGGGCAATTACACGGGCGGGGTCCATGAGGCGATGGGGGCCATCTGGCGGATCATCAGACCAGGAGCCAGGTGCCCGGCCAGCCAGACGCCGGCGTTCCTCGCCGCGGCGGCCGGACGCGACGTCGTCGCGGTGAGCCGGGTGGCGCGGTGGGACGCGGTGACCACCATCCTGGTTCGCGCCATCCGGGCGGCCGTGTACTGGGCCAGATCGGGGGCCGTGCTGGCCAGCACCACGGCGTCCTCGATAGCCTGGCAGGCGCCCTGGCCGAGGTGCGGCGTCATGGCGTGCGCGGCGTCACCCAACAGTGCCACGCGGCCGCAATGATAGGCGGCCAGCGGATCGGCGAGCCAGTACACGTCGTTGCGCAGCACGTCGTCCTGCCCTGCCGCGCCGATGAGTTCCGGGATCGGCTGATGCCATCCGCCGAACCGGCGCTTGAGCTCGGCCGCCTCGTCATCGCCGCGAGTGTCCGGGCCGGACCGCGCGCTGGCGTAGCAGTAGATCAGGTCATCCGCCACCGGGACCACGCCGAATACCGAACCGGTCCCCCAGCTCTCGGCCGGCTCGACGCTGCTGGCCGGACGCCGCGCGACGAACCGCCACGCCGTGACGCCGGCGAACCTCGGCCCTGGGTAGTCGGGGAACAATGTCTGGCGCGTCAGCGAGTTGACGCCGTCGGCGGCGACGACCAGATCCGCGTCGAGCTCGCCCGATCCGGTGATCACGCGCGCACGGCGGCCCGGCTCGGGCTCCCCTGCGTCCACGGCGACGACCGTTGTGCCCGTACGCAGCGCGCCGTCCGGCAACTGGCCAGCGAGCAGGTTCGTCAGGTCGGCGCGCAACGCCATCAGCTGCGGGTCGCCGAACCGCCTGGCGACCGCGCCCAGGTCGGTACGCACCAGCCAGCGCCCGTCCGCCCGGCGCACACCGCCGGTGCCTTGCACCGCCGCGAATCCACGCACGTCCGCACCGAGGCCGATCGCGTCCAGAGCGTGCAGCGCGTTGGGGCCAAGGCCCAGGCCGGATCCGACACGTTCGAGCGCCTTGGCGCGTTCCAGCACGGTAACGGTCCAGCCAGCCCGGCCGAGCGCCACGCCCGCGGTCAGTCCGCCGATCCCGGCTCCTATCACGATGGCGTTCCTTGTCATGTGCACGCCTCCCGGTTTGAGTGATTACTACATCCGTAGTGTCTACTACAGCCATAGTAGCCTGGGCGGGTGAGCAGGATTGGTGAAGTCGGAGATGCCGCGATTGCCGTTCTAGCCGGGCAAGGCATGCGCGGCCTGACGCATCGCGCCGTCGACGCGGCAGGCGACATGCCCCCGGGCACAACGTCGAACTACGCCAGGACCCGCGCCGCACTGCTGATGCTCACCCTGCGCAGGATCGCCGAACTCGACGCCGCCGATGGCGCCGCCCAAGCGGGCGGCGGCCCCGCGCTTACTCCCTCCAGCCTGGCCGGGTTGCTGGCAACCATGCTGCACAAGATGCTCACCGACGATGCGACCCGGCGCCGGACGCTCGCGCGGCTTGAGCTGGCGTTCGAAGCGACCAAGCGGCAGGAGTTGCGCATCGCGTATGACGAACTGGGCGGCGAGCTCCGCGGTCAGCTGACCGGACTGCTCGAGCTCGCGGGGTCGGCGGCGCCCGCGCGGGACGCCTGGACTCTTATCGCCTGGATCGAGGGGACCGCCTTTTATGCGCTGGCTGGCGCGGGCGGGTCGGCGGTACCGGCGCAAGCCGAACTGCGGGTGCAGGTCAGCGCGTTGCTCACCGGCATGTGCGCCGGCAATGACCGCCGCCCCAGAGCGCCTATGGCGCCCGATTAGTCATTGACGTTGGTCGCGGTCGCGGCGTCAACAACGTGGAGGACTATCCCTTCGTGGAAGTCTGACCCCCGTTTTCGAGGGGCAATCTTCCACGATAGGGAAATCTGACACGTTAATCGCAATCGCGACGATGGCTGGGGGAAATCGAAGTCGCGCCCGTTACGGGTTGCTCATGATCGTTGCGCAACTACGGCTACTGCCCGCCTACCGGCGGCTGTCGTTCATGCCGAGCTTCTGGGCATGCACGTTCTCCTCCCGGCACCGGTTCCGGCGGTGACGAGCGTGCCGGACCCAGTCATTCCCCTCGCCTCCGACGAGATCGCCAGCCGCTGATAACGCGGACCAGCGCATCACACGAGGCGTCACACGGTGCGGCGGGATTCTCCTCTTGACGGACGTTCATCGTGAAGGGAGAACTGGAATGCCGATGGTCAGCGTGAAAGTGATCGAGGGTGTATTCACACCGGAGCAAAAGCGGGAGATCATCCACAAGATCACCGAGACGATGGTCGAGATCGAGGGCGAGAACCTGCGGCCGGTCACCTGGGTCCTCGTGGAGGAGGTTCGCAGTGGTGACTGGGGTATCGCGGGCAATGGCCTCACCACGGCCGACGTTCATGCACTGCAGGGACAGCCTGCCGCGGCGGTCTGAGGTTCTCCGCCAATGACCGTACGGGTCCGGCTGCTTGGTCGTCCGTGCGTCGAAGACGGCACCAGCCAGCCGCGTGAACCACCCCGCGGACGTAAGTCATGGGCGGTACTGAGCAGGGTTGCCCTGGCCGACCGGCCGCCGGCCCGTGCCGAACTGGCCGCTGAGCTGTTCGGTGACGCTGATGACCCGCTGGGAGCATTGCGGTGGTGCCTGGCTGACCTGCGTCGCTGCCTGGGCGATCCGCGGTTGCTGCGTGGTGATCCGGTGCAGTTGGCGGCGGGCTCGCTGTGGCTGGATGTGTGGGAGCTGCGGGACGGTTCGCTGCCCGCTGCCGACATCGGCGGGGAACTGCTGGCCGGTGCGGAGCCACGTGACTGCCCCGGGTTTGACACGTGGCTGATGCTGGCCCGCGGTCAGTGTGCGGCGCGGTCCAGGGAGGAACTCCGCCAGGCAGTGCTGCGCCTGCTGGCCACCGGTGATGCGGAAGCGGCCGCCGCGCTAGCGGGGCGCGCCGCGGCTCAGGATCGGCTCGACGAGGGCGCCCAGGAGCTGTTCCTGCGTGCCCTCGTCGCGGCCGGCCATCCGGCCAGGGCGGCGGTCCACCTGGCCGGATGCGAGAGCGTTTTCGCGAAGGAAGGCATCGTTCCGTCCGCGTCGCTGCGGGCAGCGGCGCTGGCGCCGCCGGCGGTTCCGCCCTCGAGGCTGCGCACCGGGGTCGTTGCCAGGTCTTTGCTGCGCGCCGGGAACGCGGCCCTGGACGCGGGAGCGGCCGATGCCGGCGTGGACACCTTGCGCCGCGCCGCCGAAGAGGCCGAACGAGCAGGTGACGCGCTGCTGCATGCGAATGTGCTGAGGGCGCTGGGCTCGGCGCTCGTGCACTCGGTTCGCGGTTTCGATGGCGAAGGAGCCGTGGTGCTGCACCGGGCGATAACGGTCGCGCGGGCAGCTGGCAGCCAGCCCCTGGCCGCGGATATCTTGCGGGAACTGGCGTTCGCCGACCTGCAGGCCGGACGGCACGTGTCGGCAGCGCGGGCACTGACCGAAGCGCAGGCGCTGGCTGACGCCGCGGACGATCCGGTGCTGAACGCCAGGGTGCTGGCGATCCGCGGCATGAACGAGGCAGACCAGGGCGATCACGACACCGCCGTCAGCCTTCTCGGCCAGTCCGCGCGGATCGCGGCCGGAGCGGGCAGCCGGCAACAGGAGGCATGGTCGACCGGTGTCATGGCGCGCTCATTGCTGTTGTCGGGACAGGCCGGCCAGGCCCGCGCCGCGGCGGAGCACAGCATCGCCATCTGCGACCAGGACCGGTGGAATGCCTTCCTGCCCTGGCCGCAGGCGTTGCGCGCGCACTGCCTGGCCGCGGCCGGGCAGTGGGACCAGGCGCGCGACGACGCCGAGGAAGCGTTCTCGCTCGCCTGCCAGCTCGGCGACCCGTGCTGGGAGGGGATGGCAGGGCGTGCGCTGGCGCTGCTCGCGCTGCACGCTGGCGACCCGGTCAGAGCCAGAGAGTGGATCATCGATGCGCGGCGGCGCTGCGACCGGCTGCCGGACCGTTACGTCTGGGTGTCCGGCTTCGTGGCGCTCGGGCAACTAGAGATCGCCGCCCGCCACCAACCCGAACTGGTCGTGCCGCTGGCCCGCACGCTCTATCGGGACGCGCTCCGGGCAGACCTGCCCGAGTTCACCGCGTGGGCGCTTGTCTATCAGGCCGAAGCAGGTGACACGGCCTGCGTTCCGCTGGCCCGCACGGTCGCCGCGCGGGTCACCAACCCGGCGCTGCATGCCAGAGCCGCCAAGCTCGGCGCTCCAGGACGCACCACCTGATCACTGGCGTCGCTCCAGCATCAGGCACGCCGGGCTACCCGGCAAATAGCGCGGTAATTCCTCTTATCGGGGAAGAAATTGCTGCTCACAGCTGGGTTAATTACCGCGTCGGAACTAATTACCGCAGTAATAGCAATCTGGTCAACACAAGAGGGGCGGGCAGTGTCGCTGCCGCTGGGAGATCACGCTTGCGGGAGCGTGAGCATCAGCTGGGTGCCCAGGTCGGGCTCGCTGGTCGCGGTCAGCGCGCCGCCGTGGGCGCGGGTCAGGTCGGCGGCGATCGCGAGGCCGATGCCGCTGCCTGACGTCTTCGCCGCGCCCTGGCCACGCCAGAACCGGTCGAAGATACGCGGCAGTTCCTCGGCGGGAATGCCGATGCCGGTATCGGCGACCTCTAGCACGGCGTCCTGGCCTGCACCCCGGGTGATGATCGTGACGGAGCCGCCGGCTGGCGTGAACTTCAGCGCGTTGGCGAGCAGATTGGTGACCACCTGATGCAGCCAGCGCGGGTCGGCCAGAACCTCGACGCCGGACAGCCGCCGGTTTAGTGCCACGTCCGCGGCCTCGAACCTGCGGGCCAGGCTGTCGGCCGCGGTGGCGGCGATACCGGCCAGGTCGCAGCGGCTGCGGTGCAGGTGCAGGGTTGCCGCGTCCGCGGCGGCCATCGTCTGCAGGTCATCCACCATGCGCGCCAGCCTGAGCACCTCATCGCGCAGCGAGGACAGCTCCGCCAGCGTCAGTTCCGCCACCCCGTCCAGCAGCGCCTCGTGGCCCGCCTGGAGCACCGCGATCGGCGTGCGCAGCTCATGGGCGACACCCGCGACCAGGTCACGGCGCATCTGGTCCTCGCGGTCCAGCGTGTCCGCCATCTGATCGAAGGAGGCGGCCAGCTCGCGCAACTCTCCCTGCGCCCGCACGTCGCCGGCTCGTGAGCCGCGGTCGCCAGCGGCCATGGCGCGGGTCACCGCGATCAGCCGGGTGACCGGCCGGGTGATCCGCCGCGCCACCACCAGGCCGGTCAGCAGGGCCAGCACCGCGGCCAGTCCGGCCGCACCGGCGATGGCGCGGAACAGCGCGGTCCGCAGGACACCGTCGGCGCCGCCAAGACCGGAGCCGGTGAACTGGGCCTGGACCGTACCAACCTGTTTGTTCTGGACAATGACGGGTTGACGTGATTGCGCTTGCACGGCGGAGGTGAAGCCGGGTGTGGAAGCCACTATATGGCCGGCCGGGTCGTCGATCCGCACGTCCACGCCACTGCGCTCGGCCAGGTCAAGGACCGGGGCGAGGTCGGCGGCCGGCCAGCTGTTGTTCTTGTCCCAGGCGGCGCCCGCGGCCACCGCGATCGCGCTGGTCAGCTCCGTGCGCTGCCGGTCCGCCAGGGACGTGACGTCGCTGGCCGCGAAGGCGGCCGCGAGACCGGCCAGCACCGCGACCGCCGCGAGCGCCACACCGAGGAACGCCAGCGTCAGCCGCAACCCGAGCGTGTCACCGCGAAAGGCTCCCGGGGAGCCTTGCTCAGTCATCGCGGGCCAGTCCCAGCCGGTAGCCGCCGCCCAGCACCGTCTGGACAACGCGCGGGTTGCCCGGATCCGCCTCGATTTTCCGGCGCAGGTTCTTCACGTGCGAGTCCACCGTCCGTTCATAGCCTTCGAACTCATACCCGCGTACCCGGTTGATCAGCTCGAATCGTGAATAGACCCGGCCTGGCACCGTGGCCAGCGCCACCAGCACACCCCACTCGGTCGGGGTGAGCTCGGCCTGCGCGCCGCGGACCGTGACGGTGCGCCGTGGCTCGTCGATGAGCAGCTCTCCCCCGCCATAGCTGGTGGTCCCCCGGTCGGCGACCGGAGCGCCGCGGCGGAGGATCGCCTGCACCCGCAGCACCAGTTCCCTGGGGCTGAACGGCTTGGTCACATAGTCGTCGGCGCCGAGCTCAAGCCCGCGGATGCGGTCTTCCTCGGTGCTCTTGGCGGTCAGCATCAAGATCGGCACCGGGGTGGCGGCACGCAGCTCACGGGCAACCGTTTCCCCCGGAATGTCGGGCAGGCCGAGGTCTAGGACCACCAGATCCGGGGCAGCGTCCGCCGCCATGCCGATAGCCTCGGCACCGGATCCGGTGGAAAGTACCGTGAACCCGGCTCGTTCCAGGTATGTCCTGATGAAGTCCCTAAGTTTGCGCTCATCCTCAACCACCAGCACCGTCGCGGCCATATCGCACTATCACCCGACTTTCCGCCCAGTCCTCCACACCGTCACCATCACATCTTCACCGCAGAGGCATTCCCCGCGGGTCCACTGGGCATCAGACACACCGACAGCATGAGGATCGCGATGACCGAGGACGACCTGATGGTGGCAGGCCCGTGGATCATTTTCTGCATCGGGCTGCTGATTCTGTGCGTTCTGCTGGTCCGCTCGCGTCGCTCATCCAAGCGTCGGCTCCAGCAGAGGAAGCTAGATGGGTCGAGACATTCATAACAACCGTGGTCCGCTGTGGCGGGCCTACCTCGAGGCCCGGTGGCAGGCGCGACTGGAAGAGATCACCCAGTTGTCCCTGGCATACCACGACGCGGCGGAGAAGCGCGAAAGCCATGAGGAGATCCGGCAGCTGCTGCGGCGCACGGTGACCGCTCGCAGGAAGCTGGCGGATATCGAGGAGGCGCTCGGCCGGCTGACGGACGGGCAATTCGGGCAGTGCGAGCAGTGCGGATCGGCGGTTCCGGTCAGGCTGCTGCTCGCCATTCCCGAGTCCCGGTACTGTCCGGACTGCACGCTCGAACCCCTGGGGCATGCCGCGGCATTCAGCCCGGGGTGAGATGAGCGTATTCAGCAGCCTTCAGGTCGATTCGGCTGTCTCCTATATCGTCGCGGTCATCCTCCCCGCGCTCGACGCCATCGTCCCGGTGGTGCCGAGCGAGACCGTGGTCATCGCCCTCGGCGTCGCCACCGCGGGAAGCACGGATCCGCGCATCGCGCTGCTGGTCGCCTGCGCGGCGGTGGGCGCCTTCATCGGCGACAACATCTCCTACCTGCTCGGCCGCCGTTTCGGGCCGGCCGTGCAGCGCAGGTTCTTCTCCAGCCCGAAGGGCAAGGCGACCCGCGACTGGGCCGAACGGTCGCTCGACCGGTTCGGCATGCAGCTGATCATCGTCTGCCGGTTCATTCCCGGCGGCCGCACAGCGGTCACGCTCAGCTGCGGGCTCACCGGGTACTCGCGGCGGCAGTTCGTCATCGGCACCGCGATCGCGGCCGTCATCTGGGCCAACTACGCGTTCTGGATTGGCCGTCTCGGCGGCAAGGCCTTCGAGGACAAGCCCTGGGCCGGGCTGATCATCGCGTTCGGCGCCACGATCGTCGTCAGCGGCATCATCGAAGGCGGCCGGCGGCTAGTAGCCCGCCGCCGCGGCGGTGCCGGCGGAGGCGGTGCCGGCGGCGGGGGTGCCGGCGGAGGCGGTGCCGGCGGAGGCGGTGCCGGCGGAGGCGCGGATTCCCCCGGGCCGGCTCCACGGTAACGGCGGGCTCCCGGTCACGGCGACTCCCCGGTAACGATTGAGGCCCAAGTTGTGGCTGCGGTTTATGGTGCGGGTGAGGTGCCGCTGACGCGGTCGGTGACGGCCAGTGGGCGATTAGCACGGTAAATCAGTCCAACGCGGTAAAAAACCATGCTGTGAGCGCCCTTTTCCTCCGTGAAAAGAAGATCTTCCGCGTCGATCGCGCCGGCGCCGCCGATGGCCGGTCGGCACGGGCCGCGGCAAAAGCGGCAAAAGCGGGCGCCTCCATCGGATCTCCATCTGGTACTCGCCGGCTCTGCACACGGGCAGCCGAAGCTATTGGTGTTACACGATGGAAGGAACACCATGCTCAGAAACGACCCGCCGCTGCTGAACCCGATCACCGCCGCGTGGAACACCGTGGCGCAGTTCGACGATTACCAGGCCGCTCAGCGGGCCGTCGACAGGCTGTCCGACGACGGCTTCCCCGTCGGCAGCCTCGACATCGTGGGCAGCGACCTGCGCATGATCGAACGGGTAACCGGCCGGCTGACCACCGCGCGAGTGGCGGGCGCGGGGGCGCTCAGCGGGCTGTGGGCAGGCTTGCTCATCGGCATCCTGCTCAGCCTGTTCAGCACCGGTCATGCCTGGCTCGCCGTCGTCGCCGCGGGGGCCGGCTTCGGCGCCTTGTGGGGCGCGGTCTTCGGGTTCGTCGCCCACTCGGCCACCCGAGGCCAGCGTGACTTCAGCTCGGTGCGCACGCTGTCGGCCGGCCACTACGACCTGATCGCGCGCGATGGCACCGTTGACCAGGCCCGGCGCATGCTTGCGGATGCAGGCCTCATGCCCGACCCGCCACCGCCTATGGCAGGTTGAGGCACCCCTGGGGGGGAACCGGAGGCGGTGGCGAGCGGAACGGCGCTCGCCACCGCCTCCGTGTTGCTGCCACCAGGCAGCCTGCGATCCGAGATCAGCCCTTGACTGATTAGACCTGTCTGTCTAGTATCTCTATTGAACAGACCTGTCTACTCAGTCTGAGGTGATCGGATATGACGACGCCGATGGTCCGCCGGCCGGCCAGCGAAATCAGCGTGGTCTTGCCCGCCGACCCGTTCGTGCGCCGATCCCGGCTGAGCGGGCTGGACCGTTACCGGCTCAGCGGCCGGCCGGCCGTCTTCGTGCTGGCTTCGCTGATCGTGGCGCTTCTCGCCTCCTCCGCGGCACCAACCCCGCTATACGCGATCTACCAGGCCCAGTGGCACTTCACGCCGATCACCACCACGGTGGTGTTCGGGGTGTACGCGATGGCGGTGCTGGTCGCGCTGCTGACCGCGGGCAAGCTGTCCGATCACGTCGGACGGCGGCCGGTGCTGGTGACCGCGCTCGCCGTGCACGCGGGCTCGCTGGTGATCTTCGCGACCGCCACGGGAGTGCCGGAACTGCTCTCCGCGCGGGTGGTTCAGGGCCTGTCCACCGGCGCGGCCCTGGGCGCGATCGGCGCGGCCATGCTGGACATGGACCGCGAACTCGGCACCTTCGCCAACGCGGTGGCTCCCGGCATGGGCACCGCCACCGGGGCGATCTTGTCCGCGCTGGCAGTCCGCTTCCTGCCTGACCCCACCCACCTCATCTACCTGGCCCTGATCGGCGTGCTCGCGCTGCAGGCGATGGCGATCCTCGCGATGCGCGAGACGGTCAGCAGGGAACCCGGTGCACTCGCCAGCCTTCGGCCGGAGATCACCCTGCCCAGAGGACTGCGCGGCCCGGTGCTGACTGCCCTGCCCGTGCTGTTCGCGGTGTGGGCCCTGGCCGGGCTGTACGGCGCGCTCGGCCCGTCCCTGGTGCACGCGCTGACCGGGTCTGGCAACGTGGTGCTGGGCGGCCTGAGCCTGTTCGTGCTGGCGGGCTCGGCGGTCGTGGCGATCATCGCGCTGCGCCGGGCGCCGGCCGCGACGATAATGCTGATCGGCATCGTGGCCCTGATCTCTGGCGTGGCCGTGACGGTCACGGCCGTGAGCCTGGGGTCGGCGGCGCTATTCTTCGCGGGTTCCGTGATCGCCGGCATCGGGTTCGGCAGCGGCTTCCAGGGCGGCATCCGTACCGTGGTTCCGCTGGCCGCGGCGCACGAGCGCGCAGGGGTGGTCTCACTGCTGTACGTGGTGTCCTACCTCGGCCTGGGCGTGCCCGCGGTCGTGGCCGGGTTCGGCGTGGTCCACGGCGGTGGGCTGATCAGCACCACTCGCTACTACGGCGCGGCGGTAATAGCGCTCGCCGTGCTGGCCCTGGTCGGCCTGCTGAAGAATCGCACCGCTGAGCCGGCCAGAGCATAGGATAGACAGAGCTGTCTAGGAAGGTGGCGGTCGCCATGGCTGTCAAGGAAGCGGGTGTCCGGGGGTCCGCGCGTGAGCGGCTCCTGGCCGCGGCCGACGAGCTGTTCTACAACGAAGGCATCCACACGGTCGGCATTGACCGGATCATCGAGCAGGCCGGCGTGGCCAAGGCCTCGCTGTACAACACCTTCGGCAGCAAGGACGAACTGGTCCGCGCCTACCTGGAGAGCCGCTACGCGAGCGTAACCCAGCGCATCATGCGGGCTGTTGAACGCTACGACACCCCGCCCGAACGCCTGCTGGCCGTGTTCGAAGGCCTGGCTGACCTGTTCGCCCACGACTACCGCGGCTGCGCGTTCGCCCGGGCAAGCGCGGAGTCCCAGCCAGGCGACCAGGCCGAGCAGGCCGCGGCGGCCTACCGGACCTGGGTGCGGGTACTGCTGACCGATCTGGCCACGCAGGCAGGCGCGCCCGAGCCCGAGTTGCTCGCCAGGCAACTGCACCTGCTCTACGACGGCAGCGGGCAGGCCGCGCGGATGGATCACGACCCCGCCGCGGCCCCGGTGGCCCGCGCCACCGCGGCCGTCCTGCTCGACCTGGCCCTAGCCCAGCGGTCTAGCTGACCTGGCGGGGAAGCCGGACCGGCTTGCCCGCTAAGCCGGCACACTGGGCATATATTCTGATTCGATGTTAGACGTGGTAGATGGCCCTGACTTCGGCGACCGGTTGCGAGCCTCCCGGCTCGTCGCCGGCCTGTCCCAGGAGGAGCTGGCGGCACGGTCCGGGATTAGCGTCCGCGCGATCAGCGATATGGAGCGGGGCCGGACCCGGTGGCCGCATCCGGCGTCGGTACACCGGCTGGCCGATGCTCTCGCCCTTACCGGATCGGTCAGGGCAGAGTTCGTCAGCGGAGCCAGCCGGCGCCTGCCGGGTGCCGCCACCGGCGAGTCTCCGTCTCCCGGCGGCAGGCGGGTCCTGCCGCGGCAACTGCCGCCTACGCTGCCGGCCTTCGCGGGGCGAAGCAGCGAGCTCACCATCTTGTCGCGGGTGCTGTCCCGTCCGGGCGGGACGGCGGTGATCACCGCGATCGGCGGTACCGCGGGAGTGGGCAAGACCGCACTGGCCCTGCACTGGGGCCATCTGGTCGCGGCGGAATTCCCCGACGGGCAGCTCTACGTGAACCTGCGCGGATTCGACCCGTCAGGCATGCCGACCTCGCCAGGCGAAGCCGTTCGCCTGCTGCTCGAAGGACTCGACGGACTCGACGTACCGGCCGAGCGGCTACCGCACAGCGAGGAAGGACAGCTGAACCTGTACCGCAGCCTGCTGACGGGCAAGCGGATGCTGATCGTGCTGGACAACGCGCGTGACGAGGCACAGGTGCGGCCGCTGCTGCCGGGCTCGCTGACCTGCCGGGTCGTCGTGACGAGCAGGAACCTGCTGGCCGGGCTCACCGCACTCGACGCGGCGCACCCGCTGCTGCTGGACGTGCTCGCCGAATCCGAGGCCTGGGATCTGCTCGAGCAGCGGCTGGGGGCCGAGCGGCTGCACGCCGACGACGGCGCGACGTACACGCTGATCAAGGCGAGCGCATATCTTCCGCTGGCACTGTCCATCATCGCCGCCCGCGCCGCGCTCCGGCCCGAACAGCCGATCGCCAGCATCGCCGCCGAACTCACCGCGGGCCGCGGCCTGCACGCGTTCACCGCCGGCGAGGCCGCCGCCGACATCCGGGCCGTGCTGTCCTGGTCCTACCGCCAGCTCGACCCCGGCACCGCGCGAGCCTTCCGGCTTGCCGGGCTGCATCCCGGCATCACCCTTGACCGGTACGCGGCCGCTGCCCTTACCGGGATGACCCTTGACCAAGCAGATTCGGCGCTGGAGACCCTGGCCGATAGCGGCCTGATCCAGCAGGCAGGCCCGGACCGGTATGCCATGCACGACCTGCTGCGCGAGTACGCCCGTGAACTCAGCGCGGACAGCGAGGCTCGCGACGTCCGCCACCTGCTCGATTCGTGACGTACGGCGGCGATTCTGCCGGTGATACTGCGTGGACTCGCCTCGCTTGGCCCTTCAGGATTTAGCTGAGCGGCTATGTGGCGGCCTAGGCGCACTGAGAGGCGACATGTTCGAACTGAAGGTCTTCGTAGATCCGGCCGAGTTCTGCTGGGCCGGACAGCCTGTCCGGTTGCGGCCGAAGGAACGGATGCTGCTGTGCAGGCTGGCGTTCGCGACAGGGTCTTCTCTCTCCAGCCGTGAGCTCGCGGCCGAATTCCTGGATCGTGGCTCATCGGGCACAGCCGCCGACACGCTGCGCAAGCACGTATCCAACTTTCGCGCGGCGGTGCGGCAGGTGGCCGGGGCCGAAGCGGCGCAGCGCCTGCTGCTGACGAAGCAGTCCGGGCACGGCACCGTCTACCGGCTCAACCTGGAGCCGGCCAGCATCGACGCGGCGCAGTTCATCCAGCTCGTGGACGCGGGCCAGCGCAAGCGAACCGAAGGGCTGACCGCCGAGGCCGCGGCTGATTTCACGAACGCGCTGGCGCTGTGGCGGCAGCAGCCGCTGCGTGACGCGGCCGGGTGGCATTTCGCCAGGACCATGGCGAAGCGGCTGGACGCCAGGCGGCGTACCGCCAGGATCGAGCTTGCCGAGATCCGGTTCGCCGAGGCCAGGCAGCGTGAGGTGATCGGTGACCTGCGGCAGCTCGCCGAGGAATCCCCCGCCGACAGCCAGGTATGGGAACTGCTGATCCGATGCCTGTGGCGCGATGGTCGCGACGGGAACGCCGCCGACACCTGCAAGCAGGCGATCGACGCCTTTCACGGCCGCGGGCTGAACCCCGCGTTGCTGCGGCGGCTGCAGGCTGAGCTGCTTACCGGGGCGCTGTCCCGCTGACTCCCCGCAGCCGGGCGCCAATCAGGCAGACGCCCATCGCGCCAGCCGGGACGATCGTCACGATGGCGGGGATCTGATAGCGCCAGGAGAACTCGAACAGGTCCGACAGGCCGAGCAGGGCGATCGCGGAGAGGGTGATCATCAAGCAGGTGAGCGCGAGCGAGCGATCGACGACGGATCCGCCGCCGATGGCCGTGCAGCAGCCGATGACGGCGCACACCAACGCGATCAGGTACAGCGGGCCCGGCGTATAGCCCCCGTACAGCTGGTAGTCCCGCAGGAACTTGTCCAGCGGATGGTTGCCCGACGGGACATGACCGACGTACGTGTCGATCGTCCTCAGCACGATGCCGTGCCCGTAGGTCGGGTAATAGGGCACAAACTGCCAGCGGCTGATCGGCGTCTCGGCGACCGGAACGCCGTCCCTGGTGAGGGCGAACAGCCGGACCGCATCCCTGGTGACGGACATGCCGAACCGGACTGGCTGCTGCCGGATGACGCGTTTGGCGAAATCCGATTCGACCTGCCCGGCCGTCATCCCCTCCGGCGGCGTGTAATGCTCGGCCGGCGACCGGTAGTCGTGGATGAGTCCGTCGATGCCGCCCACGACGTTGATCAGGGCCTGCGACGGGCAGAGCACCTTCTCGTAGGAGGGCAGCACCAGTGTCTGGCAGTCGGCGGCGTAGGCAGCACGGCCGTAGAGCAGGTTCGGCGGATTGGTCGTGATGGCGAAATGCCCGGTCACATCCGCGTTCAGCGTCATGTAGGCGAGCACGGGGATGACGAACGCGAGCGCCGCGGCGATGGTCCTGACGATGCGGGTCCGCCAGCCGGTCACGGACCAGCCGGGCACGGACCAGCCGGGCACGGACCAGCCGGGCACGGAGAAGAAAGCGAACAGCACGAGCGGAACGATCATTACTTCGCCGACCTGGCGAACGTCGACCGAGCCGCCGAGTACGGCCGCGCCGACGACGATCGCCCACAGGCCGGGACGTCGGATCCAGGCCAGCACGATGATGCCGACCGCGACCATCGCCTCGAACATCATGTCCGGCAAGATCATCTGCTCGATCTGCAGCTGATACGCGTCGAGCAGTACCGGCGCGGCGGCGATGACCGCCAGCCAGCGGGACACCCCCCGCCGGATCAGCATGACGTACAGCGCGACGCCGAGGCCGAGCCCGATCAGGTGCTGGGCGATGGCGACCAGGGCAAGGCCGCCCAGCCGGTCCAGCGGCAGCAGCAGCACCCGGTACCCGACCGGATCCGCCTCGTCGGCCCCGGCCAGGTATTTGGCTGAGTCCACGTAGATCATCGCGGGCCAGTACGCCACCGACGTGATGACGCGCAACGCTATCCCCGCGGCGACAACGACCGCGAAACCCCAGTGCCGCCGGATCAGCGGGACCACGCCCCGTGTCCATCCGGCTGGCCTAGCCTCCGGCTCACCCGGCGACTCGGCCGACCCTCCCGGGGCATCATACATTTGAGCAGCCAACTGACCCGCCACTAGCGACGCGATGATTGACGCTGCCAGCAGGCACTTAGGCAGCAGGCACACTTCGGGCAGCAGGAACGGACAGGATCGTAACGGTCGAATCTTGAGAAAGCTGTGAATTCGCCGCGAGATCGTGGTGGTTCCTGTGGGAAAAGTCGGCTGGTAGTTGCCTGGTTTTCCCACCTCTTAACTAGCAGGTCCGGCCTGCGCGGCCAAACGCAACTCGCCGAACACCTCGGCGATTCTAGGCAAGCTCCAATGGGCGTTGAGTCCGCTCGGGTTCGGCAGCACCCAGACCCGCGTGCCGCCCACCATCTCGTCCTGCGGTCCGGTGCTCGCCTTGGGATGCCCGTACGCCGTCCGGTACGCGGTCACCCCGAGGACCGCCAGCACGGCGGGCCGGCGGTCAAGGACGAGGGCGCGCAACTGCTCGCCGCCCGCCCGGAGCTCGTCGGCGGTGAGCTCGGCGGCCTGGGCGGTGGCCCGCGGCGCCACGTTCGTGATGCCCAGGCCGTAACCGCGCAGCAGGTGCTGTTCTGAGGGGCGGAGCTGTCGCGGCGTGAAACCGGACAGGTGCAGCGCCGGCCAGAACCGGTTACCTGGCCTGGCGAAGTGCCATCCGGTCGCCGCCGAGTACAGGCCGGGGTTGATCCCGCTGAACAGCACCGTAAACCGCTGTCCGGGCTCGGGCAGCACGTCGGGAATCGTCTTGTCCCGCGCCGCCTCCAGGTCGATCATCGAACCGTCAGCGGCGTGCTTTTGCCGAGGAACGACACGACAAGAGCGAGGACGGCCACCGCGATGATCACCGCGAGGATCATCCGCATCCGCCGGTCCAGCCTCTCACCCGGGACTTCTTTCATGGTCACCCGGCCGAGCTGCCAGATGACCGGCGCGCAGCCCAGCACGACGAGCCCCAGCACAGCGTGCGACTTGACGATGACACCGCCCACCGCGCCGAACGACAGCGCCGTGCGGGTCCAGGCCAGCGCGGTGCGTTCTCGGGACAGCCCGCGGTCCTCGTCGGGATCGCTCACCGTATCGCCGATACCAGCAGTACCACCGCCGAGATCACCGCCATGACGGCGACGACGATCGCCAGCAGTTTAGGCAGGATCGAGACAGGCAGCGGCTTGCCGTGGCGCAGAGCCTGCTGGTTGCGAACCCACTCGCGGTAGGCCGCCACCGCCACGACCGCACCGAACGCGATCAGCGGCACCCCGAGCACATGCCGCCCCCACGGCACCCTGGGAAACGGCGGGAGCAACTGGACGATGCCAAGCCCGGCCACGATCAGCGCCAGCGCGGTACGGCTCCACGCCAGGAACGTCCGCTCGTTCGCGAAGGTAAACCGCGCGTCCGGATCGGTCCCGCTGTCGCCTTCGGGTTCACCCGTCACGGCTGTCTTTTTATCAGAACAGACAGGTCTGGCACTCCCGGCCACGCGATGCGGGCAGTTTTCCAGAAAAGTGCTGTCGTCCGGTGCCCCCCGCACTCGTACCAGCGGAGCGGGATGGGACCGTCAGCCAGGAGCCGGAACCTGCCGCAACAGGTTCCGGCTCCACCCCCCGGACGGCATCCACTGCGGTGCGCCGGTTGCCCCCGTAACCAGAATCATCAGGTTGCTCCTACGGAATCGTCGCGGCCTGCGCGGTGCCGGCCTGCGTGATGGACTGCGTCGTCGTCTGGCCGTGCTGCTGCGCGTGCGAAACCGGCGCCGAGTAGGCCATCAGCATGACGGCTACGACCAGCGTCAGCATTCCGCTAGCTCCGGTGAGCCACATCGCCCTCATCGGTAATCCCTCATCCCCGTTAACCCGTCTCCTCGTACTTGCGACAGTACGGGCCGGGTCTGACATTTTTGATGGGGGAAACCCCCGATTTTGACCCTGGGGTTGCCGGGGTTGCAGGGTGGCCCAGGGGTTGCCGAGCGGCCCGGAACCAGTAAGCGCCGCGGCGGCTGCCGTTCCGGGTGGGCAACCGCCGCGGCGCCCGTACTACTGGCTAACCGCAACCACGATGGAGACCGCGTACACGGCGCCGAGGAGGAGTCGCCGGTCGCGCGGCAGGGAACCATCGCTCGGATTGGACGCGGCCGCCGCCGCAGTGGTTCCGTCCATGATCGTTATTTTCGGCGAACCCGGCGAGAACCTCGCGGACGCGGACCGTGGCCAGCACTAGCGATTACAGGGGTTGAAATGGCGGGGTCTGCCTGCCCGGCTGGTGAGCTGGTTTCATGATCGTGCGCGTGGCGTTCCGGTTTCCCGGAACGCCACGCGCACGATCACCGCGATGCCGCCCGAGTGCGGGCGGTTTATCCGGTTTGCGAGGTGCCGGTGCGGCGGCGTGGCCGGGATGGCCCTGATCGCCGCGGGCGACGCGGGCGACGCGGGCGACGCGGGCGACGCGGGCGACGCTCGCAGTTCAACCTCTGTAGCGCGGTAATTTCGTCCAACACGGAGAAAATCTATGCTGTGAGCAGGGTTTTTTACCGCGTTGGAACTTTTTACCGCACTAGCAGTACCGCTCCGGTGCCACATTGTGTGTTATGTCAGATTTGCCTGGTGAACGCGGCTCTACGCCGTCCGATCCGTTAGTATATTCGGATGGGCGTGATGGTGCAGGAGTCGTTGCTGGATCTGGATTCGGAGCCGTCGCTCGGGGCACTGGCGGGTGCGGTGCGGCGCATCCCGCTCGCGAATGGCGCCTGGGTGGATGTGCGCCCGGGCTGGATGATCGGTTCGGCCGCGGTGTTCGGGCGGCTGCTCGACGCGGTGCCGTGGCGGGCCGAGCGTAGGCACATGTACGACAAAGTCGTCGACGTGCCGAGGCTGCTCTGTTTCTACGGCGAGAACCAGGAACTGCCCGACCCGATGCTCACCCAGGCCATAAAAGCGCTGACCGCGCACTACCGGGCTGAGCTCGGTGAGCAGTTCCGCACGGCGGGGCTGTGCTTGTACCGGGACGGGCGGGACAGCGTGGCCTGGCACGGCGACAGGTTCGGCCGGGGGCGGCACCAGGACACGATGGTCGCGATCTTGTCGCTGGGCGCGCCGCGTGCCCTGATGCTGCGCCCGCGCGGCGGCGGCCAGTCCCTGCGTTTCGAGCTCGGCGGCGGTGACCTGCTGGTCATGGGCGGCAGCTGCCAGCGCACCTGGGACCACTGCATCCCGAAGTCGTCGCACGTCGCCGGGCCCAGGATCAGCGTCCAGTTCCGCCCGCACGGCGTACGCTAGCGGCGCCCGGCTAAGCCACGACGCAACCATTTATCCCTCTCCTGTGGTCTTGACCAGTGCGAGAGGTGAGGGATGAAAGCGGAGCTGGACGAGGAGTTCCGGGAGTTCATGCTGGGCCGCTGGCCAGTCATGGTCCGGCTCGCCTACGGGCTTACCGGAGACCGGGGACACGCCGAAGAGGTCGCCCAGGCCGCGTTCGCCAAGGCCTATGCGGCCTGGCCGAAGGTGGTCAGGGCCGGCAGCCCCGACGCCTACGTGCGCCAGATCGTGGTCAACGAGTTCCGGAACCGGTTCCGCAAGCGGCGGGTGCACGAGCTGTTCACTGACGTGCTGCCCGACGCCATCACGGCGGACACCTCGCCGGGCATCGACAGCCGCGCGGCGCTGGTCACGGCGTTGCGAGCGCTGGCGCCGAAGCAGCGGGCGGTGATCGTGCTGCGCTACTGGCTGGACCTGACCGAGGCCCAGGCGGCAACCGCGCTGAACTGCTCGGTCGGCACCGTCAAGAGCCAGACCTCCCGCGCCCTGGCCATCCTCCGCAAGAGCCCGGAACTCGTGGAAGGAGACCTCCGGTGAGCCTGGACAACAACCTGCGCGAGCAGCTATCCGACGTATTCTCGGCGATCGATCCCGCGGCGGCGCCGATCGAGGCGACCATCCGCCAGGGCAAGCGGGTCCGCTGGCGCCGCCGCGCCGCGGCCGCGGCCGGCCTCGCGGTCGTTGCGGCCGCCGCGATCTGCGTACCGCTGGCCGTGCACCCGCTGGCCTCGCCCTCTCCGGCGACCAACCCCGCCAGGTACACGGTGACCGTCCAGCCGCCCGGCCCGGGCTCACCGGCTGGCGAGATCGCCCAAGGCACCGTCAACGGGGCGAGCTGGCGGCTGACGGCCGGCCAGCCGACCCGGCAGAACGGGCAGCTTGACGTGTGCATCCACATGAGCGGCCCGGCGTTCGGCGGCACGGCTGGGCAAGTGAACTGCGCCCCGCCGGACACGGACGGCATGCCGGCCAGCTTCGGCGCGGCCAGCGCCGGGCCCGTCCATATGCTGTGGGCTCCGGTCGAGTCCGACGTCAGCTACGCCACGGTGGCGCTGACCAATGGCGACCTGCTGAAGCTGCGGCCGGTCACGGTGCACGGCATCCGCTGGATCGCGTTCGTCGTCCCTGACCATGCCGTCCGGGTGGTGACCGCGTACTCGTCGCGGGGCGAGATCTCCAGCGCCGTTCCGTTCGACGGTGGCGGCGAGTACAGCTTCGCCGACTGGCTCAAGCCAGGTCAGCATGGACCGCCACCCGCGACGGTCCTCATCGGCTCTGGCACGGTCGACGGCACGCGCTGGTCGGTAACCCTTTACGCGGGGCCATGGGGCACCTGCCAGGTGACGTCCGATGGCACGAGTAGCTGTTGGGCGAGCATGACAGCAGCCGGCCACATCGCCGGGACAACCGGCTCCGCGGGGCCGAACGCGAATCACACTGTGACCGGGATGGAGCCGCTGAGCGTGGCTCGAATCGTCGTGGCGCTGCCGGGCGGCGGGATTGAGCGGGTCCGGCTGGTGACAGTCAACGGCACGAAGTACTGGGCGTTCGAGTACCCGAAGGTGCTGCACTGGACGGCTTACGACTCGGCTGGCCAGGCCGTCGCGCACGGCAGCACGTAACCGGAAGTCGCGGCTGGGCACGGTCGCGGCCACCTTGAGCGGACGCAGCGCGGACGCGATCAGGTTGACCGCACCGCCGGAACCGTCAGCGCCCGCGCCGCTGCGCTCGATCCGGCCCCCGATGATCAGTGCGGGCGCGACCGTGGCCATCCGCTTGTGCAGCTCCCATACCTGCGGCGGGCACACCACGTTGACCATGCCGGTCTCGTCTTCCAGCGTCATGAACACGACGCCCCCCGCGGTCGGCGGGCGCTGCCGGTGGGTGACCAGCCCGGCCACCGCACCAGCCGAGCCGTCCGCGGCCGCACGCACTTCGGACGCCGAAAGCACACCGCGGTCACGAAGTGCGGAGCGAATGTGCGCGACCGGATGGGTGCCGTAGGTCCCGGTCGCCCACAGGTCGGCGAGAGTCTCCTCGACCGGCGTCATGTCCGGCAGCGAGGGCGCGGTCAGCCCCGCCGTGGTCCCGGGTAGCTGATCGTCACGTACATTCGCCGCCGCCCCCGCGGCCCACAGCGCGGCCCGCCGCGACAGCCCGAAGCAGCCGAACGCACCCGCCGTCGCCAGCGCCTCGAGGGCGGCGGCCTTCAATTGAGTACGCGCCGCGAAGTCCGTGAGGTCCCGGTACGGCCGGCCGGCCGCAACTCGCGAAGCCGCGTCCGGGCCAAGGTTCCGCACCGAGGAGATGCCCAGGCGGATCGAAGGTTCACCCCCTCCCTGGCTGGCACTGCCGTCCAGGGTGGCCAGCGCGTCGCTGGCATTCACGTCCACGCCGAGCACCGTCACCCCGTGCCGCCGGGCGTCGCTGATCAGGCTGTGCGGCGCGTAGAAACCCATCGGCTGGTTACGCAGCAGCGCGCAGGTGAACGCCGCCGGGTAGTACCGCTTCAGGTACGCGCTCGCGTACACCAGGTACGCGAAGCTGATCGCGTGCGATTCGGGGAAACCGTAGCTGGAGAAGGCGAGGATCTTCTGGTAGATGTCCTCTGCCACGTCCACGGGGATGCCGTTAGCTCCCATGCCTTCGAGCAGGCGGTGACGAAGCTCGAGTATTCGTTCTGATGATCTCTTGGAAGACATCGCCTGGCGCAGCTGGTCGGCCTCGGTCGGCGAGAACCCCGCACAGTCGATGGCGAGCTGCATCATCTGTTCCTGGAACAGCGGCACGCCGAGGGTCTTGTCCAGCGCGTTCTTCATCAGCGGGTGCGGCATCACCACCGGCTCGAGCTTTTCGTGCCGGCGGATGAAGGGATGCACCGAGCCACCCTGGATCGGCCCCGGGCGGATCAGCGCGACTTCGATGACCAGGTCGTAGAACGTCCGCGGCTTGAGCCGGGGCAGGGTCGCCATCTGCGCGCGCGACTCGACCTGGAACACACCGACCGTGTCCGCCGCACACACCATGTCGTACACGGCCTCGTCGTTCTGCGGGAGGCTGTGCAGGTCATAACGGTCGCCGTGGTGTTCCTCGACGAGGTCGAAGCAGTCGCGCAGCGCGGACAGCATGCCGAGCCCGAGCAGGTCGAACTTGACCAGCCCGGCGTACGCGCAGTCGTCCTTGTCCCACTGGAGCACGCTGCGGTTAGGCATCCGCGCCCACTCGACCGGGCACACCTCCCCCACCGGACGGTCGCAGATCACCATGCCGCCCGAATGGATGCCCAGGTGGCGAGGCAGCCGCTGCATCTGCCGCGCCATCTGCATCACCTGCGGCGGCACCTGTTCCGGCAGTGACTCCCCCGGCAGTGACTCCCCCGGCAGTGACTCGCCAGGCTGGGCGCCGCCCGGGGAAATCTGATGGACCCACCCATCGCAATCCTGCTGGCTGTAGCCGAACGCGCGGCCCGCGTCGCGCAGCGCCATCCGGGGCCGGTACGAGATGACGTTCGCCACCTGCGCCGCGTTGCGCCGGCCGTATCGTCCGTAGACGTACTGGATGGCTTCCTCGCGGCGCCGGTGCTCGATGTCCAGATCGATGTCTGGCGGGCCGTCCCTGCCGTCGGACAAGAAGCGCTCGAACAGCAGCCCGTGCTCGACCGGGTCCACGCTGGTGATGCCGATCGCGTAGCAGACCGCCGAGGTCGCCGCCGAACCGCGCCCCTGGCACAGGATGCGGTTCCTCTCGCAGAACCGCACGATGTCGTGCACGATCAGGAAGTAGCCGGGGAAGTGCAGCCGCTCGATGACGTCGAGTTCCTTCGCGATCTGCGCGTGCGCTTTCTCGTTGTCCTTGTACTTCGCTGCCGCACCCTTGGCGGCCAGGTGCCGCAGCCAGGTCGCCTCGGTATGCGTGCCGGGTACCGGGTAGTCCGGCAGCTTCGGCGCGATCACGTCGAAGCCGAACGCGCAGTCCCCGGCCAGCTCCATCGTCCGCTCGAACACGCCCGGGTACCGCTTGAGCAGCAGCGACATCTCATCCCCTGAACGCAGGTACGACGTACCCGCCGCGGCCAGCCAGCCGTCCACCTCGGCAAGGCTGCGCCTGGCCCTGATCGCCGCCAGCGTCTGGCCGAGCTGCGCCCGCGGCGGCGCCGCGAAGTGCACGTTCCCGGTCGCGATCACGGGTACTCTGCTCGCCGCGGCGAGAGCCGCCAGCGCGTCATTGCGTTCGTCGTCGCCGGGCAGATTGTGGCAGTTCAGCTCCACCATGACGTTCCGCTGGCCGAACATGTCCGTGAGTTTTCTGAGTTCCTCGCGGGCGTTGCCTGGGCCGTTGCCCGCGAGAGCGGCGGGCACATGACCCTTGCGGCAGCCGGTCAGGATTACCCAGTGCCCGTCGTGCCGCTGTGCCAGGTCGTCCATGGCGTAGACGGGCCTGTTCTTCTCGCCGCCGGCCAGTTGCGCCTCGCTGATCGCGGCGCACAAGCGACGGTAGCCTTCCGCGTCACGGGCCAGGACGAGGAGGTGACGGCCGCCTGGATCGGGATCCTTCTGCTTGCGTCTGGGCAGGTCAAGGCTGAGTTCGGCGCCGAAAACGGTCTTCAGGCCGACCTTAGCCGCGGCCTGCGCGAACTGCGGCACGCCGTACATGCCATCGTGGTCGGTGATCGCCAGCGCGCTGAGGCCGAGCCGGCCGGCCTCCTGCGCTAGTTCGGCCGGACTGGAGGCGCCATCGAGGAAGCTGTACGAGGAATGACAGTGCAGCTCGGCCCATACTTCTTGTCGCCTCCGGGGCGCGGGCGCCCCTTCAGCTCCGGGCCTCCGGGCCGCCGTGAGGTGCCGTCTTCCCTCGTCGCTCCCGCGTCGCTCCTCAGTCCAGACGGCACCGCGGCCCTCCGGCGTACCGTCCCGGGTCACCAGTACCCCGCCTCGATCTGCCACCGGCCGTCGCGCACCGCGGCCAGCCACGCCCGGCCATCCCCGGTGATCAGCTGGAAGCGCGCGCGCCGGCTGGCCGTGCCCGGATCCCACCAGCGCTCGTTCAGCGGCCATGGGCCGGCCCAGCCGGTGACCTCGCGCGGCGCATCGTCGCCGATGGTCAGCGCCGCCGGTATCCCCGAGACCACGCACCGGCCGCTGACCGTCACGATCTGCCCGCCATCATCGGTCACCAGCGCCTCGCGTGGCTCAGCAAAAACACAGGCGGGGGCCGCACCGGGTATCTGTCCTGGCCAGGGCTGGCCTTCCGGAAACCTCGGCTCCTGTTTCTCCCAGAACGGACGCTGTGTTACCTGCTCGGCAACGTTCCTCCCGCCGCTGCGCGACGGCCGCAAGACCGCGTCGTGCCCGAGCAGTGCCTGGACCCGCATCGCGGCCCGCGCCACCCGGTCGGTGACCACGGCCTCGCCCCACAGCGCCAGCTGCTGCCCGGTCGCACGGACCACCTGGTCAGGCACCAGCCGGAGCAGTACGATCCCGCCGGTCTCGGCCTGCGTTGCCGGTTCGGTGCGCGTCGCCGGTTCGGTGCGCGTCGCCGGTTCGGTGCGCCAGCCGTCGAGTTGCCAGCGCACCCTGTCGGCGACTTGCACGGCGGTCAGCAACCCGTCATGCCGCCACAGCCTGCTCTGCTCCCTGCCGTCTTCCCACCGTGCGTACACCTGCACGCGCACGCAGCTCAGCCCCTTGGCGGCCAGACCCGCGTGCAACTGTTCGGCCATCGCTTTGGCCGCGAACACCAGCGGCTCGGCGCTGGCCTCAGGCGGATCGAACTCCTGCGCAACGGACAGGTCCTCGGCCGGCGGCTTCGCCGCGACCGGCCGCTGGTCGTGCCCGCTGGCCAGCCGGTGCGCGGCGGTTCCGGCGGCGCCGAACCTGTTGGTCACGTCCTTCACCGGCAGCGCCGCGAGGTCCGCGAGCGTGCGGATTCCCAGCCGGATCAGCAGGCCGGCCAGTTCGGGATCGGCGAGCACGTTCACCGGCTGCTGACCGAGGAACACCGCCGTCTCGCCCGGCGGTATCACGCGGATCGCCTGGTCCGCCGCATCGATCGCCGCATCGGGCGCGCCGGTCGCGTCGCCGGCGGCGCGGACCCTACCGCCGGCGGTGGCGCGCGCCGCGAGCCCGGCCGCGAATGGCCCGTCGGCCACGCCGATCCGGCACGCGACCCCGAGTTCGGCGATCGCCGCGACGATCTTCCTGGCGACGACCTCCTCGCCGCCGAAATACCTGGCCGGCCCGCGCGCCGCGAAAGCGCAAACACCCGGCTCGACCGACTCCACCGCCGGGCAGAACTCCGTCACCGCCTGGACCACACACTCGAACGTCCGCGCGGTCTCGCGGTCACCCGCACCGTTGTCCGAGCACAACTCCGGGCAGCGCAGCACCATCACTCGCTTCGGCTCTGCCGTCACCCCGGCGCGAGGCCCGCTCATCCCCCGCTCACCACCCGGAGCCCGCCGTAGCCGCTGCCAGGCTCTTCGCCGGGCAGGCCGAGCGGAATGTCCGCCGGATCGGCGACCGTGACGGTCCCGTCCTCGGCCGGCAGCCACAGCCAGCGCCGCCTGGCGAGAGCGGCCTCACCACGCCCGTCCGCGACCACTTCGGCGCAGCACGCCCGCAACCGTCCGAATCCGTCGCCGAGCCCGGTCCACCCCTGCGCCGTCACTCGCAGCCGCACCTGCGCGCCCGGCCAGTCGCCCGCTACCACAAGCACGCCCCGTGCCCGCCGCAACGTCGCCTCAAGGCGCTGTCTGACCTGCGCAGACGCTCGAGCTGGCGGCCGCACCAGAACCAGCTCGCACCCGTCGAGCAACGAGGCCACCACTTGCGCCCAGTTCGTCCCCATCCCCGGGACCAGCAGCGTCCGGTCCAGGTCCATCCCCAGGCCGGCCCCCGCCACCAGGCCGGCCTCCGGCATTCCCGCGATCGCGCACCACGCCCCGTCCGCCGACGCGGCCGCGACAACCGCCAGGCTCAGCAGCCCGGAGTCCGGCACCGTCACCACCGACCCGCGCGCCAGCCCACCCCGCGGAAGCAGTTCCCGCAACGCCGGCACCACCGGGAACATCCCGGTTTCACCGGAACCCGGCCCGGCCGCGACTCCTTCCCCGCCTGCCGCCGCCCCCGGCAGCCGGGCGGCCGACATCCGCCTGACCTCCGCGAGCGCTACTTCCACACCATCTAGTGTCGAACAGTCGTTCGGTCAAGTCAAGTCGAACACACATCGCATCTTTAAATACTGAAGTGCACTAGTCCGCAACCAGAACCAGGTGGCTCGGCGCCCCCGTCGAGGACCACGCCGACGAGGGGTAACCGATACCCGCCAGGACCGCGGCCTTGGCGGCGAGCACGGCGGCCGCCGGAGCACCGCCGGGGACGCGACCCCGGATCACCCCGGCGCAGGGAAGGTGCGGAGTTCCACCCACTCGCCGCGAAGCACGTCCCGTACCATCTCTTTCTTCCTTAATACTTGATGAAGTCAATTGCGCGATTGACACGCCCTAGCGAAGTCAATCGCGCAATTGACCTGCGGGGGAACCCGGGACCCTGCGGCCACGTGGCCAGCCACAGCAAATGGCTGCGGCAGGTGCGACTCGGTCACGATTCAATTACGCACAGTCGGCATCGGCGAGCCGTCCGGGCACCTGCCATACGCCGCTCTCGTCCGCCTCGAAGTGCACATGCATGCTTTCGCATTCCGAAAGCGCGACACGAACTGCCCGCCGCAATAGCCCGTCGTCAACCGGCCCAATTATTTCAACGCACGTGCCCACGCCATTAGTCTGGGCTCTGCTATCCAGCTCTCGCGCATACCATACGCCAAGCTGGGCAGCGGTCAGCGGCAGGCGTGCATCCACGCGGCTTCACCCCTCGACAA
>DASXDG010000357.1:0-3728 GCA_036490795.1 Streptosporangiaceae bacterium | reverse complement strand
GCTCGCACCGCCCCGACGAGCCCGCGTTCTGCCAGCACCGGCGGGTGGATGCCGCGGACGAGGGCGCGCAGCTCCGACAGCGCGTCGCCGCTGGCGGCGCGCGCCTCGGCCAGCAGCGTCAGCGCCAGCTCGGGGTCGTCCCTGACCACCTGCTCGGCCAGGCCGATGTTCATGCCCAGGGCGACCAGCCGGGCCTGCGCCCCGTCGTGCAGGTCGCGTTCAATCCGGCGCAGCTCCGCCGCCGACGCGTCCACCGCGACCGTGCGCGACTCGGTCAGCCGGGTGACCTTGGTCGCCATCTCGGTGCGGGTCGGCGCCAGCAGGGAGGACGCGACCCTGGCGTGCAGCCGCAGGAACCACGGCCCGCAGTACACGGCGACCGGCAGCATCCACAGAAACAGCAGCTGGAGCGTGAAGCCGTGCGGCGCGGTGTGCCCCCAGCGGTAGTACAGCGTCCCGATGTCGTCGATCAGGTTCCACACCCCGACGGCGATCAGGGCCACGGGGGCCAGCCCGAGGACCAGGCTGACCGGCACGCCGGCCAGCGTCCAGAGCAGATCACGCCAGGTGGCCGGGTCGCCCAGCACCCACCGGCCGCGTCCGAAGGCGCCCGCCAGCCGACCGCCGCGCCTCGGCTCGGGCCGGTAGGGCGCCGCGATCGTCACTCCGGACCAGTCGTGCGCCCGCCGTCGCTCCAGGTCGGCCTGCCACCGCACCGCGAGCAGTACCTTCGGCGCCGCCGCCAGGCCCAGCCCGGAGCCGATGAAGGCGACCGAGAGCAGCGCGAGCGGGAACAGCGGGAGGCAGCCGACCGCGGTGCCCGCCAGCGCCATTCCGCGCAGGCAGCTGCGCAGGGTCCGCTTGCCCAGCCGCCTGGCGGTGCCGCCGCGCTTGCTCATCGCCGCCTCCGTGCTCGTCCTGCTTCCATTGTGGCGGCTGGCGGCCCGGCCCTCAGTGGTGCTAACTCCCCCATTGCGGCGGCGGCGGCAGCGTCATCGCCGAGAAAGGCGCCGATCATCTCGGTGACGAAGGCATGGTCGTCCGCCTGGGGCAGGCCGGACACGGTGACCGTGCCGACGACGCCCACGTCCCTGATGCGGATCGGGAAGGCGCCGCCGTGCGCCGCGAACAGCCGTGGCTCGACCCCCAGCGCCTCGTCCAGCGTGGTCCCGCGGGCCGCGAGGCGCCGGCCCACGAGGTAAGAGGCCGCGTAGAAACGGTTGACGACGTTGACCTTGCGCTCGATCCACGAGTCGTTCTCGGCCGTGGTGCCCGGGAGCGCGACGTGGAACAGCTGCTGGCCGTGACGACGGATGTCGATCGTGACCGGGAGCGCGCGGTCGATCGCGGCCGTCACCATCGCGTGGCCGAGCCGCCACGCATCGGCGTTGCTGAACCGGGTGAAAACCAGCTGTTGCTCCTGGGCTTCGAGCGAGGCGATGAGCGCCTGCTGGTCGTCCGCCACGTGTTCGTCCCTCCGCCGGCCGGTGTCAGCGGCCAGTTTATTTGCGAGCCGCCGCCGGAAGCTCGGGGAGCCCGGGGTTTGCCGCGCCGCTGCGATGGGACATGACTCGGTATGGGAGAGATCCGGGTAGGCACCGCGGGGTGGACCGACAAGTCGCTGATCGACTCCGGCTGGTACCCGGCTGACGCCAGCAATCCGGAGCGGCGGCTGAAGTACTACGCCAGCCGGTTCCGGCTGGTCGAGGTCGACTCCGCCTACTACGCCCTGCCCGCCGAGCGGACCGCCGAGGCCTGGGTGGCGCGGACACCGGACGGGTTCACCTTCAACGTCAAGGCGTTCAGCCTGTTCACTCAGCACCCCACCCCGGTGCGGATGCTCCCGGCCGACCTGCGGGAGGCCGCGGCCAAGACGGGCAAGGACCGCGTCTACCTCAAGGACGTCGACCCGGCGGTGACCGGGGAGGCCTGGGACCGGTTCCTCGCGGCGCTCGAGCCGCTCCGCCAGGCGGGGAAGCTCGGCGCGATCCTGCTCCAGTTCCCGCCGTGGTTCCCGATCTCCCGGTCGAACAAGGAGTACATCCTCGCCTGCGCGGAGCGGGTCGCCCCGCGACGGGTCTGCGTGGAGTTCCGCAACCACACCTGGATGACCGACGACAACCAGAAGGAGACGCTGGGGTTCCTGTCCGCGCATCAGCTGCCGTACGTGTGCGTGGACGAGCCGCAGGGCTATTCGAACTCCATTCCGCCGGTGCTGGCCGCCACCAGCGACCTGGCGGTGGTCCGCCTGCACGGGCACTCGGACCACTGGGACAGCCATGACATCCAGGAACGGTTCCGTTACCGCTACGACGGTGACGAGCTCGCGGCGTGGGCCGGCAACGTCGAGCGCCTAGCCGAGGATGCCGACGAGACCCACGTGGTGTTCAACAACTGCTACCGCGACTACGCGCACGTCAACGCCGGGGAGCTGGCGGGGTTGCTCAGCTAGGGTAAGGCGAGCCGGGAGCGCGAGACGCTCGCCTGACCCGCAGCCGCGGGCGTCCGTCGCCCAATCGTGTCGCGCAAAATGATGTGCGTACGCCTAAGTTTCGATACTTTAGCTAGCCGTGAAGACTCCCGGGCTGGCGCGGCGGAAAACCATATTGTGGGGGGTTGGCGTCGCGGCGCTGGCGACGGTGCTCGCACTCGGGGCGCCGCAGGCGTTCGTGCACGCCGCCGCGGCATCCAGCGCGGCCAAGCCGCCCGCCGGGTACACGCCGATCAAGACCGGCCAGGGGATGTGCCTGGATGACACCGACGGCATTGGCCGTGACGGCCAGCCCGTCCAGTTGTGGAAGTGCCTCGGCGACGCCAACCAGGCCTGGCAGGCCGAGCCGGACGGCACGATCCGCAACGCCAACGGCTGGTGCCTCGGAGCCGGAACCGCCGCCGATCACTACGCCGCCACCGGCAACGGCACCCGGCTGGTCATGGTCGCCTGCTCACGGGACTACCTCGGCAGCTACTGGACGATGAACTCATTCGCCCACCAGATCGTTAACAAGTACGCGACCGCCGCCATGGACAATCAGAACAACGCTCAGCGGAACGGCAATCACGTGCAGATCTGGACCGCGCCCGCCGGATCGACCGCGTCCCAGTACTGGACCGCCGTCCCGTCCGGCGGCGGCTCGCCCGCCGTCACCCCCGGCAGCCCGCCCGCCCTGCACATCGACGGCGCCAACATGGTGACCGCGAGCAACCAGGTGTTCGTGCCCCGCGGGTTCACGATCAGCACCCTCCAGTTCGCGGAGCCGTACCTCGACAGCGACAACGCCTACTCCAGCGTGCTAACGGAGACCGAGGCGCAGATCAACGCCATCGCAGGCGCCTGGCACGGGAACATCGTCCGGTTCCAGATCGAGCAGGACTATCTCGTTCAGGAGCAAGCGGCGGGAGATAGCAGCTATCTGGACCTGATCCGCGACGTGGTCAGCTACGCGAAGGCGAAGGGCCTCGCCGTCGTGCTCAACGCGCAGACCGAGCCCGGCAGCGACACCGTCCCCGCGAACGACCCGCTGCCGACCACGAACGAGCCGTTGCCGACCCAGGAGACCGTCGATTTCTGGCAGCTGCTGCAGCCTTACTACGGCAACGACGCCAGCGTCATCATCGACGTGTTCAACGAGCCCCGCCCGGACACCGGGACAACCGTCGAGCAGTACATGACCCTGTGGAAGAGCGGCGGCGAGTATCAGGGCGTCAGCTACCTCGGACACCAGCAG
>DASXDG010000356.1:0-6213 GCA_036490795.1 Streptosporangiaceae bacterium | reverse complement strand
TCGGGTAGTAGGCGGTCGTGTACAGCCCGAGATTCGGGTTGATGGCGTCGGTCGCCTGCTTGATCTGCTGCATGTACGACGGCGTGAACAGCGCGGAGTTCTGGGCGTTGGTGAAGTCGTCGATCGCCCACCCGGTCAGGTTCTTGTACTCGGTGGACAGCTTGGCGATGGCCTGGGCCCACTTGACGTAGTTCTCCTGGTACGGGTCGGAGCACCACGCGGCGGGGTCGCACTCGGACGGCGGGACGAGGTACACCCACACCTTGATGCCGGCCTGCCGCGCTGCCGCGAGGAACCCGTTGTTAAGGTCCGACCAGTCCGTCGGCGAGTGCCAGATGAGGTACAGGTACGTGTTGACGTGCAGCTTTTTCAGCTGCGCGATCGTCGCTTTCACGTTGATGTGGTAGTAGCCGTCGGCACCCGGCTGGGAATACCTGATCTCGGTGTCAACGGTGTTGCCGCCGGGGTAGCTGCCAAGGACGGTGCCCGGGGGCAGGCTGCTCGCGGCAGTCGTCTGTGCGGCCGTCGTCGCGGCCTGCGAACCGGCCGGCGATCCGGCAGTGGTGAACGCGCTGAGCAGCGCCACCGCGCAGCAGGCGACGGCGGCCGCCATCCAGGATTTTCGCAGCATAGGGTTCCCTTCGTGACGCCATGAACGGCATCGTTCCGTGCAAGCGGTTGCACAGAAACTAAACCCGCCCCGATCGACCGTCAAGACCCCTGCGGGCCGGACGTCTGCATGGCGAGCCCGGCGCGCAGCCGGCCGGGCGCCTCGGCCAGGGACGCGCTACCGCGTAACCTGCTACCCGCCGGCCCGGTGGTGCCGCGCACCGTGAGGCTGGAGTCGAGGCTGTACCTGACGTCGCCGAGCTCACGGCCGCCGAGCAGTTCGAGCAGCACCGACACCGCGATGCCGCCGGCGTCGGCGCAGTGCAGCGACACCGTGGTCAGCGGCGGATAGGTGGTGGCGGCGAGCACGTCGTCGCAGCCGATCACGCTGAAGTCGTCGGGGACCCGCACCCCGCGCTCGGCCAGCCCGGCCAGGATGCCGTGCGCCACCACGTCGTCGAAGGCGATCACCGCCGTCGCGCCGCTGGCCAGCAGGGACTCGACCACCCGGGTGCCGCCCGCGTAGGTGGCGGGCTTGGCGTTCAGCATGGTGACCGCGAGCCCGTGCTCGGCCCGCGCCGCGGTGATCGCCCGCCGGCGCTGATGGTCCGACCAGGAACCCGGCGGGCCGCCGACGTACGCGATGGTCTGGTGCCCGAGTTCCGCCAGATGGGCAACCGCTTGCATGATGCCGGCGGTGGAGTCCACCAATACCCGGGGCACCCGCGGAATGTCCCGGTTGACCAGCACCAGCGGCTTGCGCTTGGCGTGCTCGACCAGCGCCTGCTCGGGCAGCCGGGAGGAGGCAAGCACGAAGCCGTCCACCTGCCGGGTGAACCGGTTGATCAGCCGGGTCTCCTGGTCGGGATTCTCCGCTGAGTCGCCGAGAAGCACGCAGAAGTCCTGCTGGTCGGCACCGGACTGGGCGGCGCGGATCAGCGGCGGGAAGAACGGGTTGGCGATGTCGGGGACGATCAGCGCGATGATCCCGTTGTGCCCGGTGGACAGCGCCCTGGCCGCCTGGTTCGGCACGTAGCTCAGGTCCTCGGCGGCGGCCAGCACCCGCTCCACGGTCTCCGGGCGCAGCAGGTCCGGCCGGGTGAAGGCGCGTGAGACGGTCGAACGGGAAACGCCCAGCCTCGCGGCGATGACGCTGAGCGTCGGGGCGCCGGCTGAGCGGCCCGCTTCAACTTTCGGCACATCGCAACGCTAGCAGTTCACGGCAAACTGATCATGGCAAAGACTTGATCGTGCAACCGGTTGTATGAGAGCGTGCATCGCAACGTCGCACGAAGGAGGTCAACATGGGCGTCGCAGGCTGGACGGTGGTACTGCTCTATTTCTGCCTGATGGTCGGCATCGGCTGGTGGGCGAAGTCGCGGGTTCACGACGCGCGCGACTACTTCACCGCCGGCGGCCGCATGCCCTGGTGGCTGGCCGGAATCTCCCACCACATGTCCGGGTACAGCGCGGCGGTGTTCGTCGCCTACGCCGCGGTGGCCTACTCCGTCGGGTTCGCGCTGTACGTGTGGTGGGCGCTCGGCGTGGTGGTCGCGATGGTCGTCGGCGCCGCGCTGTTCGCGCCCCGCTGGCCCCGGCTGCGCCAGCGGCTCGGCATCATTTCGCCGATGGAGTACCTGACCACCCGGTACAACGTGCCCGCGCAGCAGGTGCTCGCGTGGAGCGGCACGGCGCTCAAGCTGTTCGACGTCGCGGCCAAGTGGGCGGCCTGCGCGGTGCTGCTGAACATCTTCGCGTCCGTGCCGGTCCAGTGGGGAGTGCTGCTAACCGGCGGCGTCGCCTTGATTTACTCCACCATTGGCGGCCTGTGGGCGGACGCGCTCACCGACCTCGGCCAGTTCGTGATCCAGCTGGTCGCCGGGATCACCATGTTCGTCGTCGTGCTGGCCAAGCTCGGCGGGTTCTCTTCGATCTGGAACATGTGGGGCAAGTTGCCGCCCAGCCACTCGCACCCGTTCGCCGGCAGCTACACCGCGGTGTTCTTCCTGATCTACATCCTGGTCGACACCGTCTCCTACAACGGCGGCACCTGGAACCTGGCGCAGCGGTTCATCGCCTCGGAAGACGGCGCCAAGGCGCGTCGGGCCGCGCTCCTTTCCTCCGCGCTCTACCTGGTCTGGCCGCTGATCTTGTTCTTCCCGATGTGGGCGGCGCCGCTCATCCTGCCGAACCTCAGCCAGCCGGACCAGTCCTACGGCCTGCTGACCACGAACCTGCTGCCCGGCGGCCTGGTGGGCCTGGTGCTGGCCGGCATGTTCTCGCACACGATGGCGATGAGCTCATCCGACGCCAACGCGATCTCCTCCGTCGTGGTCAGGGACATCATCCCGGCCGTGATGCGCGGCCGGTCCCGGCTGAGTGACCGCGCCGAACTCGCGGCGGGCCGGATCGCCACGTTCATCTTCGTGGTCGCCTCCCTCGGCGTGGCGATGGGGTCAAGCAGCTTCGGCGGCGTGCTGGGCCTGCTCGTACTCTGGTTCGGCGCGCTGATCGGCCCGGTCGCCATCCCGATGCTGCTCGGCATGCTGCCGCTGTTCCGCCGCTGCGGCCCGTCGGCCGCGATCCTGTCCTGGGCGGCGGGGCTGATCGTCTTCGTCCTCACCAAGTACGCCTTCGCCAGCCAGGTCGCCGAGCTGAACGCCAGCTGGACCACCACCTTCACCGTGGCGGGCCCGATCCTGGTCTCGCTGCTCGTGTTCAGCCTCTGCGGTGTACTCAGGCCGTGGCGCAACGCCGCCTCCGACGAGCTCGTCGAGGCGCTGAACACCGACCTGCCCGCGGGCGAGGACCGGATGGTCGTCCATGCCTGACCGCGGCTTCTACCGGGCGCACCTGGAAAACGACGTGCTCGCCTGGTGGCTGGCGAACGGGCCGGACGCCGAGAACGGCGGCGTCCGCACCTGCTTCGCCAACACCGGCGGGGCGCTTGTGAGCACCGACAAGTACACCTGGTCACAGGGCCGCTGGGCCTGGCTGACCGCCCGGCTGGCCGGCGCCGCGCGGCGCGGGCTGCTGGGACTCGACGCCGCCGCCCTGCTTCGCGAGTCGCAGCGGACGGCCGAGTTCGTCGCGGCGCACGCCCTGCTCGGCGACGGCGGCACCACCGCGTACCTGCTGGCCGCCGACGGAACGGTCCAGCCGTACGGGCCGGACGGCGACCCGCACGCCAGCGTGTTCGCTGACTTGTTCGCCGCGCTTGGCTTCGCCGGCCTGCAGGCCGAGCTCGGCGCCGGTGCCGCCCCCGGCCCGGCCTCCGCTCAGCCGCCCCGTCACTGGGGAGATTTGTCCGAACGGCTGGTGGTCTCTGCCGCCGCCCGCATTCGGGCCGGGACGGCAAAGAGCGAGCCCTATCCGGTGGAACCACGATTCCGTTCGTTCGCTGAGCCGATGCTCCTCCTGCACGTGGCGACGGAGCTGTACGCGGCGACGGGGTCTGCGGCGGCGGCGGAGGTCGCGGCGGAAGCGGCGGCCGACGCGCGGTCGGCGCTGTTCGTCACCGGGACGGACGTGCGCGACATAGCGCCGCGGCAGGACATAGCGCCGCGGCAGGACACAGTGCCGCGGCGGGCGGGGCTCGAAGACACGCTGCTCGCCAGGCACCGCACACCCGGCCACCTGCTCGAGTTCCTGTGGTTCCTGCACCAGGCCGCGGCCGTCGTCCCCGGCGTGGCGCCGCTCGCCGACCCGGAGTGGCTGGCCGCCGCCGCGCTCGGCGCGCTCGAGCTCGGCTGGGACGCCGCCGTGGGCGGGCTGCTGCGCTACGCGGACCGGGGCGGCGGCGAGCCGCGCGGCCGGCTGCTCGGCGACCGGTACGAGGACCTGGTCGCCCGCACCTGGGACACCAAGCTGTGGTGGCCGCACGCCGAGGCGCTGTACACCACGGCGCTGCTCGCGCGGGGCTACGGCAGCGCCGAGCTGGCGGCCTGGCACGACCGGGTGCACGCCTACACCTTCGCCACCTTCCCCGACGGACCCGGCTTGGAATGGACGCAGATCAGGTCCAGGGACGGAAAGCCGCTCGACGAGGTGGTCGCCCTCCCGGTGAAGGACCCCTTCCACATCGCCAGGGCCCTGCTGCTGCTCGTCGAACTGCAGGCGCAAACCGAGAACCAGACAGAAGACTGAGAACGGAGAACAGGGAACCGAATGCCCAGCGTCCCTACGTACCAGCTCCAGCCCCGGGTGTACCCGGACCCGGAAGCGCTTGGCGCCGCCGCCGCGCGCGATATCGGCGACGCGCTTGCCCGGCGGCTGGCCAGCCAGCCAGGCGCCCGGGTCATCTTCGCGAGCGCGCCGAGCCAGGAGGCCACCCTGCGGCACCTGGCGAAGCACCCGGGGATCGACTGGGCGCGGGTCACGGCGTTTCACATGGACGAGTACCTGGGCCTGGCGCCGGACGCGCCGCAGCGGTTCGGCACCTGGCTGCGCCGCACGCTGTTCGACCACGTGCCGGTCGCCGCGGTGCACCTGATCGAAACGGGGCACCTAGCCGAACCGGGGCACCCGATCGGCCCCGGCGCGGGCCCGCAGGCCGCCGCGGACCAGTACGCCGCGCTGCTCGCCGCGGCCCCGATCGACCTGGTCTGCCTGGGCATCGGGGTCAACGGGCACATCGCGTTCAACGACCCGCCCGCCGACTTCACTGACCCGGCGCTGGTCAAGGTGGTAACCCTGGACGAGGCAAGCCGGGTGCAGCAGGTGGACGACGGCTGCTTCGCCGCACTCGACGAGGTGCCGACCCAGGCGGTCACGCTGACCATCCCCGCGCTGCTTTCCGGCGCCGAGCTGTTCTGCATGGTGCCCGGCGCGCAGAAGAAGCGCGCGGTCACCGCCGCGCTGCACGGCCCGGTCACCGGCCTGGTGCCCGCCAGCGCGCTGCGCACCCACCCGCGCTGCGGCGTCTACCTCGACAAGGAGTCCGCATCCGATGCCAGCTGAGCCCGCCGACATCACCCTGACGTACCTGCGCACCGTCACCGGGCTGCTCGAGCGCATCCACGCGGAGGAGCACGAGTCCATCGGCCGGGCGGCGCGGGCGGTGGCGGCGCAGGTCCGCCAGGACCGCCTGGTGCACATCTTCGGACCGGGAGGTCACTCCAACCTCGCGGCGCAGGAGGTGTTCTTCCGCGCGGGCGGGCTGATGCACGTGTCGGCGATCCTGGACGAGGGGACGCTGCTGTCCAACGGGGCGCTGCGCTCGATGGCGATCGAGCGGACGCCCGGCTACGGCCGGATAGTGATCGCGGACGCCGGGCTCGGCCCCGGTGACCTGCTCATCCTGGTCAATGCCTACGGCATCAACGCGGCGCTGATCGACGCGGCGCTCGAGGCGAGGGAACGGGGGGCCACGGTCATCGGGTTCAGCTCTCGGCAGCACGCGGAGCAGACCGCGCCCGGCCACCCGGCGCGGCACCCGACCAGGGCGAACCTGCACGACCTGGTCGACATCGCGGTGGACACCAAGGTGCCGGTCGGCGACGCGGTGACCAGGATCGACGGCGTGAGCGAGCCGGTCGGGGCGGTGTCCACCTTCACCAACGCGTACGCGCTCAACGCGATGGTGCTGCGCGCGGTGGAGCTGCT
>DASXDG010000355.1:0-18034 GCA_036490795.1 Streptosporangiaceae bacterium | reverse complement strand
GGCCGGGCGGCCCGCGTGCGCGGGCCGCCCGTCCACCGCGGCGGGTTCGGTTTCAGCAGCCATCGCGGATTAGCTGCCGGACGGGTTGGCGTCGGATGCGATGGTCGAGGCGTAGCTGGTGAACGCCTTGGTCCCCGCGGTCGGGCTGGAGCTGGCGTACGCGGAGGAAATCATCTCCTGCAGGTCAGCGGACACGTTCAGGTAGTACGGCGAGACCGGGCGGGCGGCCGCGTCCGCCGCCAGGCCCTGCACGGTCTTCCACAGCGGCGAGCTCGCGAACAGCTGCGAGTCGTACGCGGCGGTGACGGCCGGCGCGTCGGACACCGCGATGGCGCGGGCGGTCTGCTGGGCCGGGGTGGTCAAGAACGCGATCAGCTTGTTCACCGCGGCGAGGTGCGCGGTCTTGGCGTTAATCGAGAGTACCGAGCCGCCGAGCGCTACACCGGGCTGGCCACCGGAAGCGGCCGGGAACGGGATGTAGCCGATGTCGCTGGCCGATACCCCATTGCTGAACGGCCCGCTCGCCACGTACGGCCAGTTAATGGCGAACGCCGCGTAACCGGCGTCGAAGTCATCGCCGGTCTGGCCTTCCTGGTAGCTGACCACCGCCGCGGGGGCGATCTTGTCCTGGTAAATGAGGCCGTGCAGGTAGTTCAGCGCCGCCACGTTCTGCGGGGTGTTGATGTTGGCGAGGTTGTTCAGCGATCCGCCGAATGCCTTGTCCAGCACCATGAACGAGGTGATCTCGCCCTCATACTGGTCGCCCTCGAAGGCGATGCCTTCCTTGAGCTTCGGGTCCGCCTTGATTGCCGCCTGGGCGTCGCTGACGACCTGCTGCGGGGTGGTCGGCGGCGTCTTGATCAGGTCCTTGCGGTACCACAGGCCCTCAGTGTTCAGGAAGAACGGGCAGGAGTACTGCTTGCCCTGGAAGGTGCCGGTGGACCACATGGCCGAGTTGAAGGAGCCCTGCGAACAGCTGACCGGTGCGAGGTAGCCGCCAGCCGCCCACTTGGCGGTGTAGGTGATGTCGGACTCGACCAGGTCCGGCGTCGAGGCGCCGGCCGAGAAGCTGTTGTTGATCTGGGACAGGAACACGGTCGAGTTGGACGAGTCCACGTTGACGACCACGTTGATGTTCGGGTTCGCGGACTCGAACTCCTTGACCTGCTTCTCGAGGTAGGTGCCCTCCGAGCCGAGGCCGGAGATGGCGAACGTGATCGACTGCTTGGCGCTCGCCGACGCCTGGGGGGCGGAGCTCGAGCTACTGCTGCACGCACTGGCGCCGACAGCCACGGCCGCGGCCGCAACCGCGAACGCTGCTCTCTTATAACGGTCCACTGGAATAGCTCCTTCAGTTATCTGAACTGTTTTCGGGCATGGTGATATGCGTGATGGGGCCTCAGGCTGCTGGCCGGCCCCGGTAACAAATACGGTCAGCAGAAACGGATCGAGTAGCGGAAGTCTTAGTGGAAGGAAGTCTTAGCCGTCGTGAAGGATCTCGGTGAGCTGGGCCTGCATGGCCCTGAGCGCGGCCCGAGGTGTCTGCGTCCTGTTCAGTGCCTGGTAGACCTCGCTGGAGATCACCAGGCTGGCCTGGTCATAATCGGGGATGGCGGGGCGCGGCTGCGCGTTGTTGATGGCCTGGTAGAGCGTGGGCAGGTAAGGGAACTGGGCGATCAGGGTCTTGTCGGTGTAGAGCTGTGCGAGCGCCGGGGGGAAGCTGCCGATCTCGAGCATGGTCCGCTGCTGCGCGGGTTGGGTCAGGTACTGGATGAACTGCAGCGCCGTCCGCTGGTGCAGCGAGTAGGCACTGACCGCGAGGTTCGCGCCACCCAGTGAGCTCGATCCTCCCCCCGCGGACTGGCCGGGCAACGCGACGATGCCGTACTTCTTGCTGGGATCGGGACCGAGCGTGGCCCACACATCGGGCCAGTCGTTCAGGAACAGGTACTGCCCGTCCTTGAACGCGTTCTGCGCCCCCACCTCTTCGAAACCATAGGTCTGCGCCGGGATCCACCCCTGGTTGAACCCGTTGACCAGGAACTCCAGGCCCTTCATCGCCTGCGGTGTGTTCAGCGTCACCCGGGTGCCCGACGGGCTGAGGATGGAACCTCCGGCCGACTGGACGGCTTCGGCGAAGTTGACGGTCAGGCCCTCGTACTGCGCGAACGTGCCGGCGTAGCCGAGCAGGTGGTACTTGGGCGCCACCGTCTCCGCCATCTGCTCGAGCTGCGCCCAGGTCCTGGGCGGCTGGAGGTGCGCTGCCGCGAGTATGTCCTTGCGGTAGAACAGCAGGTCAGCGTTGCTGTAGTCGGGCACCGCCCACAGCTTGCCCTGGTACGTAGCGGTCTTGACGGCCGGCTTGAGGAAACCGCCAAGCGGAAACTGCTTTGTGGACAGCGGGATGATCCAGCCGTTGGACGCGAACTCCGCCGTCCAGACCACGTCCATGTCGATGACGTCGTAGATCGGGCTCTTGGCCTGGAGGTTGGCGACCAGTTGGTCGAGCTGGACGTTGGATGCCTCGGGCAGTAGCAGCACGCTGACTTTCTGGCCTGGATGGGCCTGGTTCCAGCCGTCGATCACCGGTGATAGCCATTCGATGTCGTCGCTGCCGATGGCGAACGTGATCGGTCCGATCCCGTTGGCCTGCGGGGCTTGCGCCCCCGAGGCGGAGTCACACCCGGAGGTACTGCCGACGGCGAGGGCTAGGACGAGGACGGTCGCGATGCTAGCGATCGCTCTCCTCATGCCTTGCCTCCACTATGCGGCTTAAAATGAGTACATGCATGTTATGCACCCTTGTTAGGTACATGTCAACATTCCCTGGACATGTCCTGGAAACATAGGGCTTACCTGGGTGTTATGCACGCATGTAATGTGAACGCAACTAACCCGACGGAGGTGACGGGACCGTGCGGCAGCCCTTGCTCGCGTTCCTGGCCAAGGAACCTGCCCATGGCTATGAGCTGAAGCTCGCCCTTGAGCAGACCTTCGGTGAGGCCTACCCGTCCCCGAACATCGGCCAGATCTACGTCACGCTCAAGCGGCTGGAGCAGGACGGCCTGGTGCGGAGCCAGGATGTCGAGCAGACCACCAGGCCGAACAAGAAAGTGTATGAGCTCACCGAGGCCGGCCGGGACGCGCTGCGCACCTGGGTGGACGAGCCGAGCGACGGCCCGCGCGTGCGCGACGAGTTCTTCATCAAGCTGATTCTCGCCCCGATGGCGGGCCTCGCCGACCGGATGGAGCTGATTAACGCCCAGCGGCGGCATTACCTGGGCATAATGCGGAACCTGGCCGGTCTGTCCGCCACCGATACCCCGGCCCGGCTGCTGATCGAGGGCGCCATACTGCACCTGCAGGCCGACCTCGACTGGCTGGAACGATGCCAGGAGGAACTCGTGTGAGGGAGCGGCGGCCAGCAGCGAGCGAACGAGGAGGCACGGTGAGCCGTTCAGCGTCGAACAGCTTGCCCACGACGGATCTGCTGAAGACCCGCGGGCTCGTGAAGGAGTACCACTCTGACGGGGTCAGCGTGGAGGCCGTCCGGGGGGTCGACATCGGGGTTGGCATCGGCGAGTTCGTGGCCATCATGGGTCCGTCCGGATCGGGAAAGTCAACGCTGCTGCATGTGCTTGGCGGGCTGGAACGCGCCTCACGGGGGGAAATCTGGCTGCGCGGGCAGCGGGTCGACAAGCTGTCCCTGGCTGAATGGGCGGTGCTGCGCCGCAAGCACGTCGGCTTCGTCTTCCAGTTCTTCAACCTGCTGTCCAACATGACCGTCGCGGACAACGTGGAACTGCCCGCGCTGCTGGCCGGCGTGACGCCCCGCCAGGCACGGCGAAGACGCGAGGAGCTGCTGTCGGACCTCGGTCTCTCGGAGAAAGCCGCCGCTTCCCCGGCCCGGCTCTCCGGCGGGGAGCAGCAGCGGGTCGCGCTGGCCAGGGCACTGGCCAACGAGCCGAGCCTGCTGCTCGCCGACGAGCCCACCGGCAACCTGGACAGCTCCAATACCCGTGACGTACTGCGGCTGCTGCAGCGCACGCATGACCGGGGTCAGGCGATTCTGCTGGTCACCCACGACGCCCGGGTCGCGAGTATGGCCGACCGGGTGATCAACTTGTTCGACGGCATGGTGGCCGACGACCACCCGGTCACGCGCATTCCCCGCCCCGTGTCCAGCGTTCTCGAACTGCACGGGTTATAAACGTGCGCGCGACGTTCCGGTGGGCTCGCGCTGACCTGCGCGGACGCCGCGGGCAAGCCCTGCTGACCATCGGTGTCGTCGCCGGGGTGGTGGCCGCTCTGATCCTGGCCACCATGCTGCTCGAGGGCGCGGTCAACCCATGGAAGGGCCTGTTCGCCCGCACCCACGGTGCCGACATGATGGCGTACCTGTCCTACGAGAGGACCAGCGGCGCGCCGGTGAGCACCGCACCGCTCGCCCACCTGCCCGACGTCGTGCGGATGGCGGCACCGCACCCGTTCTCGCCGGCCACGATTGACACCTCCACGGGCGAACCGCGGATCCAGCTCACCGCGATGCCCGCCAAGCTGTCGTCACTGTCCATGTCGGTACCGCTGGTCGTGGCGGGCACGTGGCTCACCGCGGCCAAGCCGGCCGGCATCGTCATAGAGGCGTCGTTCGCCTCCTCCATCGGCGTGGGGGTGGGTCAGCCAGTTACCGTGCAGAGCGCAGACGGCAAGCCGGTGCGGCTTACCGTGGTCGGCCTCGCCGACAGCACTGACCAGGGCTTCTACCCGCAGGCGACACCTGGTCAGGTCTGGGTGCAGCAGAGCGTGCTCAAGCGCGTAGAGCCCAGCAAATCCGAGTGGGAAGAGGTAGTGGACTTCCGGCTGGCGAACGCGTCCGCGATCGCCTCCTCGCAGGTGTTCCAGGCGATCTACGACGCCTACCCGACATCGACCGGCGCTTCGGTGGTGCAGCGCTTCACCACCGCCCAGCAGGTAGAGGACTCGATGGCCAGCGACGACCGGCTGCTCGGGCTGCTGCTCGGGCTGTTCGGCATCATCGCGCTGGTGGCGGCGCCGTGCGCGATCGCCAACGTGACCGCCGGCCGGCTGCTCATGCACCGCCAGGACCTGGCCATGCTCAAGGCGCTAGGTTTCACCCCCGGCCAGGTGGTCCGCATGCTGCTAGCCGAGCAAACCGGGCTGGGCGTGGTGGGCGCGCTCCTCGGCGTCGCGCTCGCCCGGGTGATCACGTCGCCGCAGTTCATCCACCCACCCGACGGAACCACGATCGGCCTTGCCCCCTTCCCCGGTTCCTGGGTCGCGCTGATCGCGGCCGGCACGGTGCTGACCGTCGCGCTCGCGACGGCCATCCCCGCGTGGTGGGCCGGGCGGGTGTCCCCCGTCGCCGCCGTTCAGGCGAGCCCGCCGCGCGGTCATCTGTCGCAGATCGCCAGGCTCGGCCTGCTGGTACACCTGCCCGCGGCGCTCGTACTCGGCGCCAGGGACTCCCTGTCCAGGCGGCTGCCCTCGCTGCTGACCGTATTCGGTCTGGCCATCCCGCTGATGATGATCACCGTCGCGCTGAGCTGCTGGACCACGATCGACGGGTTCTCCGGCGACCCGGCCAGGATCGGCCTGCCGGCCGCGCTGGTCGTGCCGGTTCCCGCCTCAGGCATGACCAGCCATCAGCTGAAGGCGCTGCTCGGCCGCGTCGGCACCCCCTACCCGGACGCCAACCTGCCGCCCACGCCGCTGCCCGGCGACAACGGCACGTTCACCGCACTGGCCGTGGGCACCTCTCGCGGGCAAGGGCGGTACCCGTTCCAGGTCGTACAGGGCAACCCGTATGACGCGCCGGACCAGGCCGTGGCCGGGCAGGGCTTCCTCAGCTTGATGCACCTGTCGGTGGGCGACCTGACGCTGATCTCTGTGGACGGCGTCAACGTGACCGTCAAGATTACCGGCCGGATCCTCGACGCGGACTATAACGGCGACGTGCTCGCGTTCGGCATGGACACGCTGGGCACCTACGGCGGCCCCCAGCCGCCGGGAGCCTACGACGTGGTGCTCAGGCCCGGCCTGTCCCCCGCCGCTGCCCGGGCGGACCTGCTGCGCTGGACGAACAACCAGCTGGTGGTGAGCATGGTCGCCAACCCCGCCGACAGCCTCGGCATCGTGCGCGTGGTGATCGCGATCTCGGTGGTGGTGCTCGCCGTGATCGGCCTGGCCAGCCTGCTCACCGCCACCGCGATAGGGCTGCGCGACCACCGCCACGAGACCGGAGTGCTGGCCGCGCTCGGCCTGACCCCGCGCCAGGTGATAGCGACGCTGGTCGTGAACACCACGATCCTGACCGCGATCGGCGTATCGCTCGGTGTTTTCCTTGGCCTGGCCGTGGCCCCCCGGCTGATCAACATGCAGGGTCAGAACAGCGGCATGGGCGCGGGTATCGCGACCGTGCCCTCGTCGCTCATGCTGGCCGCGATCTTCGTGGTCTCGTTGCTGGTGACCACCCTGGCCGCCGTGCTCATGGCCCGCCGCACCATGCGGATGACCGATTCCGCCGCCCACCTGCGCAGCCCCGCCCGCCGCCCCACCAGGACCTCCATCTCCTAACGGGGGCCGGATGCCGTTCATCGAGCAGGCCGAGGCGCTCGCCGAGGAGGCGGGCGCGACCATGCCTGCGGCCGGCGGGAGCGCGACGAAGGGCACCCCGGCGGCTTCTCCCGAGACTGCTTCTCCAAGGCCAGTGGACATAACTGACAAAATATCCCCGCCCCGGCAGTGCGCGCCGGTTCCGCACCGGGCGCTGGCGCCGTCCTGCCGGGCTGGCGCCGTCCTGCCGGGCTGGCGGGTGCTGGCGGGTGCTGGCGGGTGATCAGCGCGGTAATTATGTCCAGCACGGAAGAAAAGGCTGCTCACAGCAGCATTAATCACCGCGCTGGACATAAGTACCGCGTTACCGTAACGGCGGCACGGCCGGGACAGGGAGGGGCACTCGCTGGTCCGGATCTCCCGGGACCAGCCCCGATTTGTCCATTAATTAATCATCATAACTACATTTATTGTTATATGGCCCGCCAACCCGAGTGAGCATCGGCAACCAACCGGCTACGCGGAATATCTCCGGCACCTTTTGCGTTCCTTTTGACCACACTATGTTGGAGGAATCTGCCCGCCCGGAGCATCACCAACTGGCAGGGGGCCGAATGCGAGCACGGATGCCAAATCCCCGTACGCCAATGCCCGCTGCGACCGGAGACATGTTCTTCGTCGTGGACAATACGGGGTATTTCACCTATGTAAGTGCGCCGTTCGCGCGGCTGCTGGGCCATCCGGCCGAAGATCTGCACGGGCGGAATTCGCTGGATTTCATCCAGCCCTGCGACAGAGAGCGGCAGATCCGGGCCTGGAACGCATGGCAGCAAGATCCGGACGTGCCGTGGCATTCCGATAGCCGCTGGATTTGCGGCGAAAACGAGCGCGTCCTGCGGTTCACGGTCTGGCATGACGTGGCGAACGGCCTGATCTACTGTGCGGGTCAGGAGGTTACCGATGGCCGCGCCGCCCAGGAGCGCGCCGCGCTGCGGCGTGTCGCCGGGCTGGTGGCACGGGGAACGCCTCCCGGCGAGGTGTTCCAGGCCGTCACCGGCGAATTGCGCACGCTGCTGAGCGTTGCCGCCTGCGTGCTCGCTCGCTACGAACCGGACGGGTCAGCCACCGTTCTCTCCGACAGCATCGACATCGGAACCGGGCTGGCGCCGGGGACTGTCTTGCATTACGCGACCGGGTCGGCGGGGGCGATGCTCCGCGACAGCGCCTCGCCCGTCGCCAATGACGAACTGGCGAGGCTGCCGAGCCCGCTGCGCGAGCGCGCCGGACGCCTCGGCGTGACCGGCGCGGTCAAGGTCCCGGTGATGATGGATGGCCACGTGTGGGGCTACCTGAGCGCGAGCTGGCGGGATATCGCGCCGCCCGGGGTGGAATCACGGATGGCGCGGTTCACCGAGCTGGTCACCATGGCGATCAACAACGCCGCTGGCCAGGCCAGGCTGCACGCCTCACGGGAACGCCTGGCGGTCTATGCCGGGGAAGAGGCCGCGCTGCGTCGTGTCGCCACCGCCGTCGCGGCGGGGGCGACGACGACCGAGGTCTTCGACGCGGTAACCGTGGAGCTGCGCGGGCTACTGGATATCGAAGGAGCCGTCCTTGAGCGGTTCGAGGACGACGGGACGGCGACCGTCGTGGCCATTTGCGATCCTGAGGCCGTCATAGCGGCCGGCGACAAGATCGGGCGCCGGGTCTCCACCGAGAACGGCAACCTCGCCAGCAGAGTCCGCCGCAGCCGCGGTGCCGAGCTCGTGGGCAGCTACGACGACGAGTCCAGCCTGATGATCCCCGATCTGGGCGGCGCCGGCGTGATGGGGGCGGTCGGAGTGCCGGTCAAGGTGGCGGGCCGGCAGTGGGGCATGGCGGCCGTCGGCTGGCAGCGGCCGGTCACGCACGACATGGAATCCCGGCTGACCGAGTTCACCGAGCTGCTGAGTATCGCGATCGGCAACGCCGATAGCCGCGAGCGGCTCGCCGCCTCCCGGCTCAGGGTTATCGCCGCCGCCGATCAGGCCAGGCAGCGGATCGAACGCGACCTGCACGACGGCGTGCAGCAGCGCCTGGTGGCACTCGCCTTCGACCTGCAAGAGCTCAGCGAGCACGATGTCACACCCGCCGATCTGCGGCAGATCAGCAAGGGGCTGCAGGTCGCGATGGACGAGCTGCGCGAGATCGCCTCCGGCATCCACCCGCTGGTGCTGCGCCAGTACGGCCTGGACCGAGCGCTGCGCAAGCTCGCACGGCGCGCCAGGATCTCGATCCACCTGAACACCCGGCTGCACGGGCGATTGCCGGAACCCGTGGAAATCGCCGGCTATTACGTCATTTCAGAACTCGTCACGAACGCCACGAAACACGCCGGAGTGGACGCGGTTGACCTTGATGTCGAAGCACGGCCGGACGAATTGTTCATCGGCATGCGCGATGACGGCGCGGGCGGGGCGAACTCCGCCAAGGGAACCGGGCTGACCGGCCTGCGCGACCGCGTTGAGGCGCTCGGCGGCACCATAGAGGTAGACAGCCCGCCCGGCAACGGCACGTCGGTGCGCGTCCGGATTCCCCTAGGCGCTGTCAGCGCTTATCGCCGCAGGTAACAGGCAATACTGGAACAGTGACCACTCGTGTTGCGCTCGCGGATGACAACGTGCTCCTCCGCGAGTCGCTGGCCAGCTTGCTCGACCGCCGGGGCTTCGTCGTCGTCGGCCAGGCCGGTGACGCGGAAGGACTGATGGATATCGTCCGCGAGCACGGGCCAGAACTGGTCATCGTGGACATCCGGATGCCTCCAGCGCACGGCAACGAAGGGCTGGAAGCAGCCCGGACCATCCGGGAACAGTTCCCCGATATCGCGATCCTCGTGCTGTCGGCGCACGTCGAGGTCGAAGAGGCCATGGACCTGGTCGCCTCCGGAACCCGGATCGGCTATCTGCTGAAAGATCGCGTTACCGACGTCGAGAATTTCCTCGCCACCCTGCACGCCATCGTCATGGGTGGTTCTGTGGTCGATCCGACCCTGGTCAAGGAGCTGGTCGGCGCCCCGAGGGCCGAGGATCCGCTGCGGGTCCTGACCACCAGGGAGCGGGAAGTGCTCGCGCTGATGGCGGAGGGCCGGTCCAACGCGGGGATCGCGCGCCAGCTCTGGATATCCCCCGGAACGGTCGAAAAGCACATAAGGAGCATTCTTACCAAACTCGGCCTTCCGGAAACCGATGAAGACCACCGGCGGGTTCTGGCGGTACTGACCTTTCTGGATCAGGCCGACCGGACCGCACCTACCGGTTAACCAGAAATAAAGATGGCCGCTAGCAGCGGTGATTTCGGGCGTCACCATGCGTAATAGTGGAGATACAACAGATCATCATTAGTCAGCCATGGGGGCCCGAACGTTGAGTATCGCCGAATCCCCGCTTCCGAGCGCCGATCCAATCACGATCCATGACGGCCGCACCATCGTCGTGCTCTCCGGGGAACTAGACATCGCCGCTGTTCCCGCCATCCGGGAGGCGTTCGATGACGCTATCGAACGAACGCGGGTAGGCGTCATCGCCGACCTATCCCGGGTTTCCTTTATCGATGCGAGCGCCATAGGCGCACTGGTCGGTGCGGCCAATCGGTCAAGGCACCTGCCCGGCGGCCTGCACCTGACCGGAATCCCCGACCACATGAACAAGCTGCTTCGCATCGCCGGACTGAGCGACCTCTTTCCTGGCGCACTCCCGCCGGTGACTGAGGCAAGCGCGGTCCGGTACGCGGATCCCGCCGGCCGCAACTTCGGCCACGCACAGCCGCTACCAACGCAGCCGCTACCAACGCAGCCTCTACTAACCCAGCCTCTACCAACCCAGCGGCGGGCGAGCACGGGGGTCTCGCCCGCCGCTACGACCGTCGAACCTGCTCCCGAGTCTGGAAAGGATGCCGCGATGCGAACGATCCCGCGCCCGAGAGATCCGATGGCGCCAGAATTCCGGTCCGCGAACAGCGCCGTCGTGTGGGCGGCGGCCAAGCCTGACGTCACCGCCATGTTCGTTGTCGGGCAGGTTCCGCAGCAGGAGAGCACGCCGCGGGCCGACGCCAGCTGGATTCCGGACCTGCCGCGGCCCAGGACGCAATCCGTCTGACCCATCCCGGCGCGGCAATCACCCTACGTAGTCGATAACTGACACCATGTTGGGTGATGCTGAGTCGAGTATGGAATGCGGTCCTCGCCCTGGTGATCGCGGCGTCGCTGATCATCCAGATCGTGCTGCTTGTCCAGGGCAAGGGCGACGTGAACGCCGCGGGGAACGAAGCGACGATCAGCCTGGCCGCACGGCTCGTCAGGCTGTTCAGTTACTTCACCATCCAGAGCAACCTGCTCGTGCTCGCGCTGGCGACCAGCCTGGTTCTCTCCCCCGCCCGCGACGGCCGGGTGTGGCGTGTCCTGCAGGCCGACGCGCTGCTCGGCATCGTCATTACCGGCCTCGTCTACGCGACCGTGCTGGCGGGCCAGGTGCAGTTGCACGGCATCAGCGTCTGGCTGAACGTCGGGCTGCACTATTTCGCGCCCCTCTGGACGCTGGCCGGCTGGCTCCTGTTCGGCCCCCGGCCGAGGCTCGACCGGCGGACGATCGGGTGGATGTTCGCGTGGCCGGTGTTGTGGCTCGTCTACACCTTCGCCCACGGCGCGGCGGCCGGCTGGTATCCGTATCCGTTCCTGGACGTGGGCCTGCACGGCTACGCCATCGCGGTGCGCAATGCTGCGGGAGTCGTCGTCCTGGGCGTGATCATCATCGGTGTTATGACTCTCATCGACCGTCGCCTGCCGGTTGCCGCCCGCCTCACGTAGCCCGCGATGCCGCGGCCCATGACGGTGCCATGGCAACACGTACATCACATGTTGGTTCTGATTACGTGGGCCTCAGCTACGATCACGCAGGCACGAACAACGCGGCAATTGACTCCAATGCGGCAGAAAAGGCTGCTCACAGCATGGTTTTTTACCACGCAACAGTTAATCACCGCGATAATCGCTCCGGCAGTCGGCCAGAGCCACCAGTCCTCATAACAGCAGTTACAACGCGGCCCATCAATTACACCCGCGTGACCGGCGGCCAAGGCAGTAGCGTGGTCGGTGGCAGGGCGCGAAGGCGCCGGCTAGTCGCCAGGCACCGTGGAGGTGAGACCGCGTGCGGATCCGGGCGAGCGCAGTCGGCCTGGCGATTCTTTCCGTGTGCGGTTGCGCTACGGCGGCACCGCCAGCAGCAGGCGCGGCGCGACTTGCAACTGCACGGTCCGCCTACGCAACTCAATCCGCCAGCCCAGAGCGCGCCGGCAGCCAGCTGATCACGGTGACCGCGTCCTCTTACCGGGCGACGCGAGCGGAGCTGATCGCCTACCGGCTGGTGGGCGGGCGATGGCGTCGCGTGTTCGGACCATGGACCGCGTGGATCGGGCGGGACGGCATGGCCCCGCCTGGCGCCAAGCGGGAAGGCGACGGGCGCACCCCCTCAGGGACGTTCGGTTTCGGATTCTTCTTCGGCGTCGATCCCGATCCCGGTGTGCACTTTCCTTACCGCAGGGTGCATGGCTACGACGTCTGGGATGACGACCCGGCGAGTCCGCTTTACAACGAATGGGTGGACGACCGTCAGGCGAAACCGGGCGCCGCTCCCGAGCCGATGGACGTCAGCGCGTACGACTACGGCGCCGTCATCGCCTACAACACCGCCCGCACGCCGGGCCGCGGCAGCGCCATCTTCCTGCACATCAACATCGGGACGCCGACGGCGGGCTGCGTGACGCTGCCGGCGGGCGAACTGCTGGAAATCCTGCGCTGGCTCAACCCGGCGGACTCACCGCGGATCACGATGGGCGTCGAAAGCCGGCCCATGACCGGCCTGGCACCCCGCCTGAGGGTGCTGCTCCTCGCCTATTGCTCGCTCACGGAATTCGCGCGCCGGGACTAACTGACCAGCGCCTGCTCATCCTCGATGATTTCCTCGAGCCTGCGGTTGCGCGTTTCGCGGGCGACCCATCCGAAGATAACCAGCCCGATGACAAGCGGCACCACCCCGATGATCGCGGTCAGGGCGATAGAGGGCGTGGTGGTAGCGGCGACGACAAGCGCGATGATCAGCACTCCGCCCGTCTTGGTCGCGCCCGCCGCGAGCCCCGCCCCGCGGGACCGGATCCGCGTGGGGTAGATCTCCGATGCGTACACGATCGCGATGGCGCCGAGCAGGCTGGTTCCGGCCAGCGGGATCACCAGCAGGGCGGTCAGCAGACCGTGCTGATGGGCCAGCGAGTTGCCCGCGATGACGAACCCGACGAGGGTGAGCGCGAGCAGCGCGAAGGCAAGGAAGAGTGTCTTCTTGCTGCTCCAGAAGCCGTAGGCCGCCGCCGCGAGCAGGACCGGGATCAAGCCGATGGCCGAGGCGTTGCGCACGATGTAGTCGGAGTTCACCGCGGTGTACCCCAGGTGCTGCAGGTTCGTCGGGATCCATAGCTGGAACCCGTACGTGATCAGCCCCACGCCGACCGCGAGGATGATGATCGCGGTGCTCGGCCCGATGAAGGCCCGGCTGAAGATCTCACGGAAGCCACCCCGGCCTTGCTCAGCCTGATGCACGGCCTCGTCTTCACCGGTCACCACCGCGGCACCGAAGTGCCGCATGACTTTCTCCGCTTCGTCCCGCTGACCCGCCGCGAGCAAGAAGCGGGGAGACTCCGGGATCCAGCGGTTCAGCGCGATGAACAGCAACCCGGTGGGCAGCCCGATCAGCCACAGTATCCGCCAGCTGTAGTGCGGGGTAAGCGCACCCGCCAGCCAGCTGGTAAGGATGTAACCCAGGCCCGCTGCCCCGCCGCCGACGAGGACGAGCAGCCAGCCTCGGTGTCTGGCCGGCACCGTCTCCGCCAGCAGGGCGAAGGTGATCGGCAGCATTCCGCCCACGCCGATGCCCATGAGGAAGCACATGAGCAAGTTCCAGGTGAATCCCGGCATGGCCCCGCAGATCGACGTGGTCACGAACAGCAGCCCGGCGAACAGAATGGACGAGCGCCGCCCGATGCGGTCGGCTAGCCAGCCCCACATCCACGAGCCGAGCACGGTGCCGCCGATCCCGCATAGCGGCAGCAGCGATACCGGCAGTCCCCCGTGCGGGTTCGTCGCGGCCTTGAGTCCGTACTCCTTCGCCATACCCGGCGCGACGAATGCCAGCGTGGCCGGTTTCATGGCGTCGATCACGATGGCTATCGAGATGACCAGGAGCAGCGCCACATGCTGCGGGCGGACCCGGGCATCGTCCAACGCACGTACTTGGATGTGGGCGGCTCTCTCCCCGATCCGCCTGGACTGCGAGGGCAGCAACCCGTAAAGCGCGGTGATCAGTCCGACGCCGATGAGCACCATTCCGACGATCATCGCGGCGTCCGGCCGCATTCCGACCATCCGGTATCCCATTGAGCGCGCGCTGTAATACATCGGGATATGCAAGGCAACGCCCGCTGTGCAGGCGGCGGCGCCGAACCAGAAAAAGACCGGATGCTCGAATCTCCGCCAGCGGACGTCCGAATGCACCGTATCGTCTTGCATATTGGCTCCTCGTAATAATACCCAGCAAGGCAGAACTGGCAGTATGAGCAACTAAAAGCAAGCCGAGCAATAACCCCCGCGGGGTAAGCGTAACGAACGACCCCGGATATATCTTCTCCCCGATTGCTGACTGCCAGGCGCGTGGAAGTCATCCCCCGAGGGGCCGATTTCGGCGAGGAGGCACAGCGCGGGAGCGTACGTGACGGGGCGGATACGAAAGTGGTAGGTGATCGCGTCGGAGAACAGCGATGTGACGGTGGCGCCGGGAAACACGGTCAGCACGAGCACGACGTGACCAGGCAGCTCAGGACTGGGAAAGGCGTACAAGTCGACGATGCCGGCGGCCGGGTCGGCGAAGACCCGCGGGCTGGAAAAGTGGTCTCCCATCAGTTCGCTCAGGCCGCGCGCCGGAGATGGATGCCGACGTTGATCTGCGAGAATCCGTAGATCAGGCTGTACAAGCCGAACAGCAGGGCCAGGGTGAGCACGCCGACACCGGGCCGGGAGAACAGCAGCACGCCGAACGCGAATGACACTAGCCCGGACGTGATGAACAGCGCGCGCGTGCCCGCGGCCTCCCCGGCCTGGAATCCGGCGAAGAACTCGGCGGCGCCGCCGAACATCGCCCAGGCCGCCACGACGATGACCAGCACGAACGCCGTGGGTGCGGGCCAAGCCAGGGCGAACACACCCGCCACCAGGTCGACCACCGCGAGCAGCAGGTGGCCTAGGACCGGCCCGGCGGCCCGGCTGCTGAAGGCCCGCATGGTCTGCAGCCCGCCGTCCATGAACGCGTAGACCGCGAACAAGATGACCAGGGCGAGAATCGTGACACCCGGCCAGGCGATGGCCACGATCCCGGCGATGACGGCCAGGATGCCGAGCAGGATCAAGGCGGGCGATGAGGTTTTGAACACGGTTGGCATCCTTTGTCTATCTGAGGTTCTCGCGGGCAAGGTGGACCAGTTCGTCGCCGCGGCCGGAGAGAATCATCCGGCCGGCGAACAGGGTGACGCCCTTCATCTCGCTGAACGTCACGTGCGGCGGTACGGAGAGCTCCTGCCGTGCGGTGAGCACGTCGACGAGAGCGGGACCGTCGTGCTCGAACGCCGCCTTCAGCACGGGGCGCAGTTCATCGGGCCGCTCCACGCGCACGCCGAACAGACCCAGCGAGCGAGCGACCTCGGCGAAGTCGGGGTTGTTCAGGTCGGTCCCGAACGTCGGGATGCCCGCGGACAACATCTCCAGTTCGACGAAAGCGAGCGCGCTGTTGTCGAAGACAACGATCTTGACCGGCAACTGGTGCTGGCGCAGCGTGATCAGGTCGCCGAGCAGCATGGCGATGCCGCCGTCGCCGGACAGCGCGATGACCTGGCGCTCGGGCCAGGCGGCCTGAGCGCCGATCGCGTGCGGCATGGCGTTGGCCATCGAACCGTGGATGAACGAGCCGATCAGGCGCCGCCGCCCTGGGGGTGCAGCGGGGACCGGTTGTGGTCCGCGCTGGCGAGCTTGTCCAGGTCCCGCCGGGTGCGCACGTAGTGCTTGCGCATCCGGCCGAGATGGTTGTGTTCGCCGGCGTCCTTGGCCGCCAGCAGCGGGATCATGGCCGCGCCTGGCAGTCCGCGATCCGATGGCCGAGCGGGCCGCCCGTCCGGGCCTGTGCCCGCAGCAGGTCGCCGGCGGCGATGTGCCGGACACCGGTCCAGACCGCCAGCCGCTCGCCTTGCGTGCCCTTGCCGGCGCCAGGCGGAGCGAGCAGCAGCAGTCTCACGGTGCGGTCAGGTCGGCCGGGATGACGATGTCTCGCTTCTGGATCTTGCCGGTCGCTCCCTTGGGCAGCGCGTCAACGATCCACACGTGCCGCGGGTACTTGTACGCGGCCACCTGCCCCTTGACGTAGTCGCGCAGTTCGTCGGCGGTGATGGTGACGCCGGGCTTGAGGGCCACCGCGGCGGCGACTTCCTCGCCGAGTGCCTCGTGCGGCAGTCCGATGACGGCGGCCTCGGCGACCGCGGGATGCTCGTAGAGCACCTCCTCGATCTCCCGCGGGTAGACGTTGTAGCCGCCGCGGATGATCAGGTCCTTCTTCCTGTCCACGATGTAGAAGTAGCCGTCCTCGTCCACCCGGGCCAGGTCACCGGTGTGGAACCAGCCGTCGCGGATCGCCTCGGCGGTTGCCTCCACGCGCTGCCAGTACCCCTTCATCACGTTCGGCCCGCGGATGACAATCTCGCCCACCGAACCGAGCGCGACCTCATCGCCGGCCTCGTCTACGACAAGCATTCGCACGTCCCTGATCGGCGTGCCGATCGACCCTGGCTTGCGTTCCCTGCCGGGATGGTTGAACGACGCGACCGGCGAGGTTTCCGACAGCCCGTATCCCTCGAGCACCGGGACTCCGAACGCCTCCTCGAACCCGCGCAGCACCTCGACTGGCAGGGCCGCGCCGCCGGAGATGCACATCCGCAGCGCGGAGGTGTCGTAATCCGCGCGGTCCGGCTGATGCAGCAGCGCCACGTACATGGTCGGCACGCCCTCGAAGACGGTGACGCCATGGCCGGCGATGATCCGCAAGGCGTGTGCGGCGTCGAACCGCGGCAGCAGGGTCAGGCACGCCCCGGCCGCCACCGCCACGTTGAGGGCGACGGTCTGCCCGAACACGTGGAACAGCGGAAGGCCGCCGAAGATGACGTCGTCCGGGCCTGCCTGGACGATGTCGTTCCGCGATACCTCGGTGTTGCTGATCAGGTTGCCGTGGGTGAGTTCGGCGCCTTTCGGGTGGCCGGTCGTGCCCGAGGTGTACAAGATCACCGCGGTGTCCTGGTCATCGCGGTGAGCGACCTGGAAGTCCGGGGTGACGGAGGCCAGCAGATCGGGGAAGCTGACGCCGTCCACGACGATGAGATCCGCCCCGGCCTGCTCGGCGCCGCCGCGTGCCTGGTCGGTGAACGCGTGCCAGGCGAAGATCAGCCCGGCTCCGGAATCGCCGAGGTAATAGGCGACCTCCCGCCCCTTGAGCAGCGGGTTCATCGGGACGACCACACCGCCGGCCCGGAGCACGCCGTAGTACACCACGGGGACCTCGGCGACGTTTGGCATCATGATCCCGACCCGGTCACCGGGCGTGATGCCGCGTTCGTGCAGCAGCCCGGCTACCCGGGCGCTCGCCTCGTCCAGTGCCCGGTAGGTCATCGCCGCGTTGTCCACCCGCACGGCCACCCGCCCGGCGTGGGCTCGGGTGGTGTCGGTCAGGTTCTTTGCCAGGTTCGTCACGGGCTCATTGTCCGGCCGGTGATCCGGGGCGGTCGTCGGTCCCCGGTATCAAGCCTGTCGCCGGGCGTTGGTACGCCGGCACAAACCGTTGTGCCGGCGTCCCGAGGAAACGGCACATCCTCGTGTCGCCGGCACGTTATCCGTGGATTCACCCCGGCTTAACGTCTGGAGCACACCGCGAAAGGGGCCGCCATGGACGCCGGGGTCTGGAGCACCGACGACCAACGGGCGCGTCCTGGGCCGACCGCGCCGTCGCCGAGGCTGAGGTGGATGCATCCAGGCGCCGGTTGCAGGAAACCCAGGAGCCGTAAGTTGACTGTTCCCCCCGGGGCCTGTCCGTGTTGCGTATCCGGTGCTTGACCCAAGATCGTTTAGTGATTTCTGTACGCTCCGAAGGTGCTCGTCAGCGACCGGCAGATCCTCCCGGTCGTTCTCCTGGAGAATGCCGCTCGTCGCGAGCGGCGAGTCCAGATTGTCATGAATTGACCGGAGAGTATCGATGGCTTCATTCCTAGTAACCGGCCGTGATATCGGTTCGGGGTCGCACCGCCGCGCGGGGATCTACACGACGTAGTACCCCAGGCCCGTAACGCGGGTTAC
>DASXDG010000354.1:0-2211 GCA_036490795.1 Streptosporangiaceae bacterium | reverse complement strand
GCGAGGACGGCGGGCACGAAGACGCCGCTGATCCGGTCGGCGAGCCGCTGGATCGCGGCCTTCTCCGCCTGAGCGTCCTCGACCAGCCTGATCAGCCGGGACAGCTGGGTGTCGGGACCGACGCTGACCGCGCGGACGACTAGCCGTCCGGTGAGCACGATGGTCCCGCCGATGACCGTGTCGCCCTCGCCTGCCTCGCCTGGCACCGACTCGCCGGTCATCGTGGAGCGGTCGATGGCGGTCTGGCCGAATTCGACCGCACCGTCCGCGGCGATGGTCTCGCCTGGCCGCACGACGAACCTCATCCCCGGCCGCAGCTGGCTCGCCGGGACCAGGCGCTCGGTGCCGTCCGGCCGCAGCACGCATACCTCCCTGGCCGCGGCTGCCGCCAGGTCGCGCATGGCCTGGCTGGTGATGCGCCTGGCCCGCGCCTCGTAGAGCCGGCCGGCCAGCAGGAACGTAGTGACCGTGGCCGCGGTCTCCAGGTAGATGCCGCCGCCGGAGTCGTGGAGGAGCCGCTCCCACAGCGACCCTCCCTGGCCGCCGCGGTCAAGCACGAACATGGCGTACACCGACCAGCCGCAGGCGGCGAGGACGCCGAGAGACACCAGCGTGTCCATCGAGGACGAGCCGTGCCTGGCGTTCTTCAGCGCGGCCCGGTGGAACGGCCACGCGCACCACAGGGCCACCGGCGCCGTGCAGGCGACGAGCAGCCACTGCCATCCCTCGAACCGCAGCGAAGGAACCAGGGACAGCATCAGCGACAGGTCGGTCAGCGGGAGGAAGAAGATCAGCGCCACGATCAGCCGCCGGCGCAGGTAGGCGGCGTGCCCGTCGGCCGGATCGTCCTGCTCGGCCGGATCGTCCTGCTCGGCCAGGGCAGGATTAAGCTCTTCAATCTCCCGAACGGAGGCGGCTGACTGCCTCGGCTCAGCCTCGCTCTCGTTCCCGGCGGCAGACGCGCGGGCCGTGTAACCCGCCCGCTCCACCGCGGCGACCAGCTCCGCCACCGGTATCGCGGCAGGCGCGGTGACCCGGGCGGTCGCGGTGGCGTAGTTCACCGTCGCGCGGACATCGTCCAGCTTGTTCAGCTTCTTCTCGACCCGCACCGCGCACGCCGCGCAGGTCATCCCCTCGATGGACAGGTCACGTTGCACGCCAGCTAAGTGCGTCGCCGCGCCGCTAAAGTTCCCGCTTGCCGCCGCCGCGACGACTGGCACCGTGGAACCGCTGCCCCGTGCGGCTCCCGCGCCTAAGGAATCACTCTTATCCGTAATACCCCCGGAAGGTATTACAGATACCCCGCCCTGGTTTAGCCAATACGGTAGGGGGGTTTATTCTTCTTGATCTTTAATACCCCCGTGGGGTTCATCGAGCGACGCCTTCTGTGGACTTCTGGCCGCTCTACCTGCGCGCTCATGTTAATTCTGGCCGCCTAGCGCCGTCACCCCAAGATGATTCACCTAATAATCCCGATAAAGTTGCGTCTTCCGCAAAGACCCTTCTATCGTTCATCTTGACATTCCCGTTTGCCGCGCGTCCGCCGCCGGTTCGCCGGGATAACGCGAAGGAGTTCCGATGACTGATGTCGCCGTCGCGGGGAACCGCACCGCGTGGCGGGGGAGGCTGGGGACTGAGCCCGTGGCCGCCAGGCCGTCGGTTGACGCCAGGCGCGCGCTGCAACTGGTTCTCGCGGCCATCTGGCTGCTTGACGGGGTGCTGCAGTACCAGGGGTTCATGTTCACCAGGGGCTTCAACCAGATGCTCGCGGGGACGGCTGACGGCAACCCCGCGGTCATCGCGAAGCCGATCACCTGGGACGCGACCCTGATCGACCACCACTTGGTGCTGTTCAATGCCATTTTCGCGACGATCCAGCTGCTTCTCGGGCTGGGCATCGCGTTCCGGCCGACGCTCCGGGTCGCGCTGGCCGCCTCGGTCCTCTGGTCGCTAGGCGTGTGGTGGTTCGGCGAAGGGCTTGGCGGTGTGCTCAACGGTGGCGCGAGCCCGCTCAACGGCGCGCCGGGAGCGGTGATCCTCTACGCCTTGCTCGCGGTGCTGCTCTGGCCGGCCGATCGCGAGGTTCCCGCACCCTTCGTCGCGGCCAGGGCGGTGGGCGCGCACGTCGCCCGCGCGCTGTGGGCCGTGCTCTGGCTGAGCCTCGCCTACTTCGCGCTGACCCCGGATAACCGGGCGCCGCAGGGCGTCAAC
>DASXDG010000353.1:0-3265 GCA_036490795.1 Streptosporangiaceae bacterium | reverse complement strand
ATCAGCGTAGTCTGACCACGCGCGCCGCTCATGCAGCTATGTTTCGATCTCCACGCGGGGGTGTCAGGTGGGCGTCAGCATCCGCGACGTCGCAGACCGGGCCGAAGTCTCGCTCGGCACGGTATCGAACGCGCTGAACCGCCCTGAGCGGGTGGCCCCGGCCACCCTTGAGCGCGTCCGCGCCGCGATCACCGAGCTCGGCTTCATCCGCAACGAGGCGGCCCGCCAGCTGCGGTCCGGCCGCAGCCGGACCATCGCGCTGCTCGTCCTGGACATGGGCAACCCGTTCTTCACTGACGTGGCCCGCGGGGTGGAGTCGGTGGCTACCCAGCGCGACCTGTCCCTGGTCCTGTCGAGCAGCGACAGCACCACCGACCGGCAGCGGCACTACCTATCGGTATTCCGCGAGCAGCGTTCCTACGGCGTGCTGCTCACCCCCGTCGGCCGCGATCTGGCTCGCATCAACGAACTGCGCCGCCACGGTGTGCCCGTAGTCCTGGTGGACCACGCCGGCAGCAGCCGGATGTGCTCGGTGTCGGTGGACGACGTGGCCGGGGCCCGGATGGCCGCGTCTCACCTGCTCGAACTGGATCACGGCCGGTTCGCGTTCGCCGGCGGGGGGGGGGCCTCGGTGCAGCAGGTGGCCGACCGGCTGGCCGGGGTGCGCCAGGCCCTGGCCAGAGCCGGGCGGCCCGATTCCGACCTGACCGTCGTGGACGACCTGGACCTGACCATCGACGGCGGCCGCAAGGCCGGCCGGATCCTGCTTGACCTGCCCAGCCGGCGCCGCCCGACCGCCGTAGTGTGCGCCAACGACCTGATCGCACTGGGCCTGCTCCAGCATGCCGTGCGTAACCACGTGGCCGTGCCGGAGGAGCTGGCCATCGTGGGTTACGACGACATCGCGTTCGCCGCCGCGGCCGCGGTGCCGCTCACCTCGGTGCGCCAGCCCAGCCACGAGATCGGCGCCGCCGCAGCCGAGCTTCTCATCGACGAAGTGGAGCGCCCCGGGCATCACCAGCACCGCAAAATCCGCTTCGACCCGGTCCTGATCCCGCGTGAATCCACCGTCGCCGACCGGTCCTCGGTCGGCGAGGGCGCGGCTTGACGACGGGCGCGGCTCGTTTCGAGTGAACACCGGCCATTTCATCACCGCGTACGCGGTGGCCTCCTGGTGCCAGGTGACGGTCGCGGGCTCCGAGAGGTTCCACGCGGTCGGCTCGCCGGTCAGCGGATTAAAGTCCAGGCCCATCCGGGCTGCGCGGACCAGTTCGGCCCGGTAGCTGTCGGCGAGCCTCCTGGTGATGAACGACTTTGACCGGCTGCGCCCCGCCGCCTGCCAGCGGACCTCGAACGGCCGGCACCGCCTGGCCCGCCGCCGGATCGCGTACACGCTTACATCGAACCTGTTCACCGATGCCCCCCGTCTTGCGGGCGCCCGGTCTCGCGCTGACCATCACACGTGGATCAGGCGCAGCTCAGCTCTCATGCCCATCATCGCGCATCCCGCCTATCCGACCCACTGATCGGAGTGCATAGCGGCAGAAGAACGGGCGGAAGCGTCCCCGCGAAAGCAATGGCGCTCGGACCACGGATTTACCTAGCATTGCACACCGTCTTCGGAGATTCATGTGAGAGCACGCAATGTCGCGGCACAATTACGGAAGGTCCTAAAATGTCGGTGGGTGGCCTTACCATCACAGTCATCGGCTGGGGTGAGGGAGTGACATGGAGCCTAGGTCTGATGAAAAGGGTGACGGCTCGGTCGGGGCGACCTCTAGGGCCGTTCTTGAGGTTCTTTCCGGAGGGCGGCCCGGTGGCCTCAGCGTATATGAGGCGTCGTTTCCGGCGCGGGTCGCAGCATTCCTGCGGTACAGCCCGGTCATTGAGGCTGCGCAGGTCGCGCGGCGACGTGGCTGGTCCGACGGCGCCTACGATATCGTGACGCTCGCGCTCACAGCTATCGACCTCGTGGTGTCCCGGCAGGGCTTCGAGGAGGAGGCGACCCGCGCCGACGTCGTGTCCGCGCTCACCGGACTCGCGGCCCTGGCCGCCCCGGACCGGACGGCCGAGGAACACGCGGACGTGGCGCGGTTCGTGATCGATTTCCTGCTGAACCGGCAGGAGCACCACGCGAAGTTCCAGTACCTCACCAGCGACTACTCCAGCGCAGAGCGCCAGCACCAGCGCCGAGAGGTACCGTTTTCGCTGCTCGAGGAGCGCGACGACGCAGCACGAGACGAGAACGTGCTGCGCGCCACCGCCGACGCGATCAACGCGCTGATCGGCGGGCTCAACTTCGACGTGGAGGACGAGCAGGTCGCTACCGAGCTCGTCCTGGAACGCCAGTTGCAGCGCAACGCCTTCGACTCCGCGGTCGCCTCCGCCGAGCGAGCCCGGCTGCTGTCGCTCAGCCTCTCCGATGAACTAGACCGCCTGATCAAGCAGACCCGCCGGGACCTGAGAATGGTCGAGGGCAAGTGGGAGTCGGAGGTTCCCGGGCGGCTGGACGGCGCACGGGACCACATCCGGGAGCGGCTGCGGGCCGAGCGCGCCCTGCTCGGCAAGGTGCAGGACGCTATCACGAGCGGCGACCCGCGGCTCCTGGCTGCCGCCCGGCGGATCGCGGACCTGCTCACGGAGTGCCAGCGCCGGCACGAGGACCTGCACCGGCGGGTCATCGACGCCAGGGGCATTTTCCTGGAGGAGCAGGAACGGCAGTCATTCCGGCCTCCCGCGTCGATCAACCTGCCAGACCCGCACCGACAGGTTCTCCTGCCCGCCCTGGAACTAGGGCAGGAGCACGCCATCGCGCTGGCCGGGCAGCTCGTGACCGACATGTGGGGTCCGGTCGCCCCGCGATTGCCGCGCCTCTACCGGCTGATCAACGACCTGTGGCAGCAAAAGGACAAGATCACCCCGGAGGGGCGGGGCGAGGAGGAACCCGAGCTAAGCGACCCGCCGCTGCCACTGATCCGCGAGGAATTCATCGCTGTCGCGATCCGGGCGGTCCGTACGTTTGGCCTGCCTGCCCGGCTGTCCCAGCTCTTGGCCGCCTGTGCAGCCGATGTCCAGGCGGGGGAGCCAACCCGCCGGTCCGGGGGCGAGGTGCTCAATCTGGCTGTCTTGTGGGCGTTCTCCCCGGAGGAGGCGGACGACGAGGGCGGTCTGATCGCCGGGGATCTCGTGGGCCGGATCCTCGGCCTCCGTGCAGCCGTGGACAGCGACGGTACCCCGCTTGCGCTCCCAGGCTGGGAGGGCGACG
>DASXDG010000352.1:0-9203 GCA_036490795.1 Streptosporangiaceae bacterium | reverse complement strand
GCGAATGGGGTCGCTAGAGGAGGGGCTTGTGACCGGACGCAGGATCGCCGTCATCGGCGGTGGCATCAGCGGGATCACCGCTGGCTATATCTTGTCCCGAACCGACCATGTGACGCTGTTCGAGGCCGGTGACCGGCTCGGTGGCCACGCCGACACCCACCTGGTGCTGCCGTCCGCGGGACCGCCCATCGGCGTCGACACCGGCTTCATCGTCTACAACGAGCGCACCTACCCGCTGCTCACCCGGCTGTTCGCCGAACTCGGCGTGGCCACCCAGCCGTCGCGGATGAGCATGTCGGTCAGCTGCGACGGCTGCGGCCTGCGCTACGCGGGCAAGCGCGGCCTGGCCGGACTCGCCGCCGGGCTGCCTCGCGGCCGGGCGCGCTACCTGCGGCTGCTCGCCGAGATTCCCCGGTTCCACCGGGCCGCCCGGCGAACGGGCCGGCCGCCGGCGGTTCACCGGCTGGCAGCAGTTCACCGGCTGGCGGCAGCGCCTGCTGGCTGGTTACGGCGAGCAGCACGACAACCTGGCCGGCGACATGACGTCCCGGCTCAGCGCGTATCTCCGGTTCGGCTGCGTGTCGCCGCTGGAGGTGGCGCTCGGCGCCTTGGCCCGGCCAGGCGGCGAGGAATTCTGCCGGCAGCTTGCCTGGCGGGACTTCTTCTACCAGGTCACCGCCGCGTTCCCGGACATCGCACGGAAGGACTACCGGCTCGCCGCGGCCCCGCTCGGCGCGGCCCGGCCAGAAGTCCAGCAGTCAGAAGAGCAGCGGGCAGGCTGGCACCAGGATCGGCACGCGCTGGATGCGTGGCGAGCGGGGCAGACCGGGATACCGATCGTGGACGCCGGGATGCGTCAGCTCGCGGCCGAGGGATTCATGCACAACCGGGCCAGGATGATCACCGCCTCGTTTCTTACCAGGAACCTCGGCATCGACTGGCGGCAGGGCTACGCGCACTTCGGGTCACTGCTCGCCGACGGCGACGTGGCCTGCAACGCGGGCAACTGGCAGTGGGTGGCCGGGACCGGCAACAACACGCGGCCCAACCGGGTGCTGAACCCGCTGCGCCAGGCCCAGCGGTTCGACCCGGCCGGTGAGTACGTCCGCCGCTACCTGCCAGAACTGGCCGGGCTCGACGCCACGCACATCCACACGCCGTGGACGCTGCCCGCCCGTCAGCGGGTCGGCTATCCGGCCCCGCTCGTGGAACTGCGCTGAGGTCCCCGCGAAGTGGCCCCGGGGAAGAGGCGCTCCTCCCGCAAAAGGAGCTTCGCGGCACTCGGGCCTCCACCCAAGGGGGCTCGCGGGCCACGAAGCTCCATGGAGGTCAGGGGCTTGCGGCGCCACAAGCCCCTGAGGTGTGCCGCATGCGGGTGTGGTTACCCGGCTGCCCCGGCTGCCCCGGCCGGCCCGGCCGGTGCGGCTGCCCCGGCCGGTGCGGCAGCCGAGGCGGTCTTTGCCTGCGAAACGTACACCTTGGTGCCCGTTTCGCCCCGTTATGGGGAGGCGTCACGCAGGCAAAGACCCGCTGCCCGCCAAGTCGGACGCGGCATCCGCCCCGTCCCGTCGGGCAAATGGACACTAAGATTGGCTAAATACGGAGCCAAGGGTGGTTCAGGGGGCGGTGAGGTGCAGCTACGAGACGCGGCTCAGACCCTCGGCGTTCATTACCAGACCGCCTACGGATGGGTGCGAGACGGGACCCTGCTCGCCCGCAAGACACCGCGCGGCTACGAGGTCGGCGAGAGCGACGTGCGGGCCCTGGCCGAACGGCGCGCCAGCGGCTCAGCGCCGCGCCGCGAGATCCGGGTACGGGACTGGGCGGCGCAGGCCGGGGGACTGTACGACGCCCTCGTGGCCGGCGACGAGGTGCGCGCGCGGCACGTGTTCGGCAGGCTTGCCCCGGGCGTTCCGCTGAGCGATCTGTGTGACCAGGTCATCGGCCCGGCGCTGCGGATGATCGGCGACCAATGGGCCGCCGGGAACGTGTCAGTGGCGGTCGAGCACCGGGCGAGCGCGATCTGCGAGCGGCTCATCGCCACCCGGGCCCAGCAGCCGCAAGGCCGCCCGCGCGGCACCGCCGTGACCGCGACCCCGCCGGACGAGCACCATGCGCTGCCTTCGCTCATGGCCGCGGCCTGCCTGCGCGAAGACCGCTGGCGCGTGCACCACCTCGGTGCCGACGTTCCTGTGGACGACCTCATCGAGCTGACCCGTGCCACGGCGGCGGACCTGATCGTCTTGTCGTCATCTAGCGCCGACGCGATCCGGCGAGCTCAGCAGGCGGAGCGGGAGATCCTGGCCCGCTTGCCGGAGGTCCGCGTTCTCAGCGGGGGTCAGGGCGGCACGCTGCGCGAGCTGCTCGACCGGGCGAGGGCGGCGACCCGGCCCCGCCAGTAGATCTGGGGCGCGTCGCCGCCGGTGCCTCGGCCCGCCGGATCCGGTGGCTAGAGGATCAGTTGGCGTTTGCCCTTGACGTGACGCATCGCGCGAATAGATCCTCATCTCCGATAAACAAAGGGCGGAGAGGCCGCTATGGGTGCAGAAGCGAGGATGGAGAGAAGCCGGATGAACGGAGAGGGCGAGATGGGCGATAGCCACGAGCTGATCAGCAAGAGCGTCTCGGCCATGCTCAGCCACCAGTCCCCGCACGGTTCGTTCGTCGCGTCGCCGGACTTCGGTCAGTACCAGTACTGCTGGCTCAGGGACGGATCGTTCACCGCGTACGCGCTGGACGTAGCGGGGCAGACGAATGCCGCGGCGGACTACCACCGCTGGGTGGCCAGGGCGCTGGCGCCGTTGCACCGGGCCATGGCGGACGCGGCCGCGCTGACCGGTGACCCGGCCGCGCTTACCGGCAACCCGGCGGTCTGGCACCGGCTGCCGCCGGCCAGGTTCGCGCTGGACGGCACCGCCGTCCTCGACGACTGGCCGAACTTCCAGATCGACGGCTACGGCGCGTGGCTCTGGTCGCTGCGCGAACACCTGCGGCTGGCCGGCGACGACAGGCTGCTCGCCGAAGTCCGTGATGTGGTGGACAACACCTGGCGGTACCTGGACGCGGTCGCGCTCGACCCGTGCTTCGACGTCTGGGAGGAAAACGGAGACCAGGTGCACACCTCCACCCTGGCCTGCGTGCACGCGGGGCTCACCGCCGCCGCTGAGCTCCTCGGCGAGCGCCGGGCCGCCGACCGGGCGGAGGAAGTGCGCTCGTTCCTGTTCGGGCTGGCCGCTGGGCGGGGCCGGTTCCCCAAGTCGCATTCCCTGGCGGACGTCGACGCGAGCACGCTCTGGCTGTGCGCGCCGTTCGGCGTGGTGGCGGCCGACGACCCGCTGATGTCGGCGACCGCGGACGCGATCAAGGCCGAACTAGACCTAGGCGGCGGCATACGCAGGTATGCCGCGGACACCTACTACGGCGGCGGTGCCTGGCCGGTGCTGACCGCCTCCCTCGGCTTGTACTGGCTGGCCGCCGGGGACGGCCAGGCAGCCCGCCGCTACCTGGCGTGGATCGAGACGAAGTTCGATGCCGATGGCAGCCTCGGCGAGCAGTTTGACGGCGAGTTCCTGCACCCGGACAAGTACCGTCAATGGGTGCTGCATTGGGGCCACCCGGCCCGTGAGCTGCTCTGGTCGCATGCGATGTACGTGCTACTCGCCGTCGCCTGCGGTGACAGCGTCGGCGGCCCGGCCGGTCACCCCGCCAGCTAGGCAAAACGTCATAAAACGACAGCCGGCCGGGTTGCTTTTAATGATCGTGCGCGTGGCGTTCCGGGAAACCGGAACGCCACGCGCACGACAATTCGATTCACGCCCAGGAGGCCTATCCGCGGCGGCGAGAGCGGCGGTGCGCTGGTGGCGGTGCGCTAGTGGCGGTGCGGCTAATCGCCGGGGGTGCCTATGGACGCGTAGGTGCCGCGCCAGTAGACCAAGGGGGCTCCGTCACCGGGCACCTCGGCCTCACGGACCCGGCCGATGATGATCTCGTGATCGCCGCCGGGAAACCGTGACTCGACGGTGCAGTCAAGGACGGCGAGAACTCCGTGCAGGCGAGGGCTGCCGGTGCGGCCGGTGCGGTGCGGTACGTCCTCCCATGCGGCGGCGAAGCCGCGGCGCGCGAAGTTGGCGGACAGTTCCCGCTGCGGTTCGGCGAGCATGTTGACGGCGAACGCACCGTGTTCCCGTATCGCCTGGAGCGTCAGGCTGCCCAGGTCGAAGCACACCAGCACGAGCGGCGGGTCCAGTGACAGCGAGGTGACCGCGTTCGCGGTCGTCCCCACCGGGGTGCCATCCGGCGCGACCGACGTCACCACCGTGACGCCCGTGGCGAAGTGGCCCATGGCCCGGCGGAACTCCGCGGCGGAAATGTCGGCGACCTGGCTGCGGACGACGGTCATGTTCACACCTGTCCGTGGTTGGGGGGATGGACGTGGTTGAGCAGGTAGTTACCGACGTGGTGGTACTTCCAGTCGGCCGGATCGTGGCTGGCGTGGGTACGAGCGTTGCGCCAGTGACGGCTGAGGTCGTAGCGTTCATCGGCGGCGCTGGCGCCGCTCAGCGAGAACACGTCGCTGGCCACCTGGACCGCTATCTCGCTGGCCAGTGCCTTGGCCTCGGCTACCGCGACCGAGCCGCGGGCCGCGGCAGCGGCGTCGGCCGGCCGTCTGGTCACCTCGTCCAGGGTCGCGGCGGCCGAGGCCAGCAGTGCTTGCGCCGAGTGCACCAGTGCGGCCAGGCGCCCGAAGCGGTTGATGGTGTGCGGGTCCTCGCTCGCGCGCTCGGCCCAGCCACCCCTGACCGCCTCGAAGAACGGGCGGGCGGTGCCGCGGACGAACTCGCCCGCGTCGCGCAGCGCGCCCCCGGCGATGCCGACCTGGATGGCGGCGTGCACCAGCTGTGCCCGCGCGCCGAACTGCTGCGGGACGGAGAACGCGTCCTGGTAGGGCAGCACGAGTCCCGGATCTGCTTCGACCTCCGCGAAGATCGCCGATCCGCTGACCGTGGCCCGCTGTCCCATGACGTTCCAGTCGTCATCGAGCTGGACACCGGGCGCGTCGCGCGGCACGAACACCAGCACCAGCCGGTCCGCGTCATCCAGCGCGCTGACCCCGATCCAGCGGGCGGTCAGCGAGCCGGTCGTGTAGTACTTGCGGCCGTTGAGCCGCGGCTCGCCAGTGCCGGTGCCGGTGCCGGTAACGGCGTGCAGGCGGGTCTTCAGGTCCTGAGCGTGCTGTCCGCCACGTTCGGCGAGCCCGTTGCCGAACCTGCCGCCGTCAAGCACCTCGGCGAACAGCCGCTTTTGCTGCGCGTCCGTGCCGAGCACCGCGATCACGTCGGTGAACAGGAAGTGAGCTTGCGGCACCTGGGCGATCGCCGGGTCCACCGAGGCGATCACGCGCACCACCTCGGCCAGCACGCTGACCGGCAGTTCCGGCCCGCCGTGCGCACGCGGCACGGTGATGCTCAGCAGGCCGCTGGCGTCGAGGGCGGCGAGTTCCCGGACCGGAACGGCGCCGGCCCGGTCCCGCGCTATCGTCCCGGACGCGATCGAGCCGGCGTACTCCCGCGCCGTGGCCACCGCGGCCTCGGCCGAGGTGAGCACGGGCGGGCGGCCGGAGGCAGTCACCGCATCGCCAGGGAAGCGGGGCTGGCCGCGGCGGAGCTGAGCTGGTCCCGCAGCACCGGCAGCACACCCTCACCGACCTGGTAGGCCTCTTCGAGGTGCGGATAGCCGGACAAGATGAACTCGTCGATGCCGAGCCGGTGGTACTCGAGCATCCGGTCGGCCACCTCCTCGTAGCTGCCGACCAGCGCGGTGCCTGCTCCGCCGCGGACCAGGCCGACGCCAGCCCACAGGTTCGGGTAGATCTCCAGGCTGTCGGTCCGGCCGTTGTGCAGGGCGGACATGCGGCGCTGGCCCTCGGAGCCCGATTCCCGCTGGATCGCCTGCGCCCGCTGGATCGCCTCAGGCGCCAGGCCGTCCAGCAGTTGCTGCGCTTGCGCCCATGCCTGCGCCGAGGTCTGCCTGGCGATGACGTGCAGCCGGATGCCGAACCGGAGCCGGCGTCCGGCGGCGTGCGCGCGCTCGCGCACCAGGTCGAGCTTGTCCGCCACCGCCTGGGGTGGCTCGCCCCAGGTCAGGTACACGTCCGCGTACCTGGCCGCGACATCGATCGCCCCTGCCGAGGAGCCGCCGAGGTAGATTTCCGGCCAGACCTCGTCCGGGATGATCTGCGCGTCCCTGACGTCGTAGAACTCGCCGGCGAAGTCGACCGGCTTGCCGCTCCACAGCTCACGGACGATGTGCAGGAACTCCCCGGCGCGCCGGTACCTGGCGGCCTTGTCCAGGTGATCGCCGAACCGGCGCTGCTCGACGTCGTCCCCGCCGGTCACGATGTTCAGCAGCAGGCGGCCGGCCGAGATCCGCTGGTAGGTGGCCGCCATGTGCGCCGCCAGCGTGGGCGACATCAGGCCGGGCCTGGCCGCGACCATGAACTTGAACGTGCTGGTGACCTGGGTAAGCGCGGCGGTCATCAGCCACGCGTCCTCGCACCACGAGCTCGTCGGTGTCAGCGCGCCGGCGAAGCCGAGTTGCTCCGCCGACCGCGCGATCTGCCCGATGTAGCCGATGTCCGGTGTCCGCTCGGCGCCGCCGCTGACGATCCGGCTGCCCGCCGAACCCACGGCGTTTCCCAGGCTGAGATCCGTCCGTGAATCGCCGTTGGTAGGCAGGAACCAGTGCGGCACGATCCCTGAGGTCATGGTCCGAAATCCCATCGAGGTAGGCGCGCTGAGGCGGGAGAAGCACCGGCGTTAGTTATGAGTTCCGGTGCAATCGACGCTAGCCAGCCGATCGCCGCAGGTCGAGACGGTTTTAGCGACCACCATGAAGGGAAATCCTGTAATATAGACCTGAAAGGTAGGAAATATGCGCGTTGAGCAGCTTGAGTACATCCGGGCGGTGACCAGGCTCGGTTCGCTGCGGCGCGCCGCGGAGGAACTGCACCTGTCTCAGCCCGCGCTGAGCGAGACGGTGCGCAACCTGGAGCGCGAACTCGGCGTGGAACTGCTGGAGCGCCGGCAGTCCGGCGCGAAGATGAGCGCGGCCGGGCGTGAGCTCCTGCCGCACATCGAGACGGTCCTGGAGGCGGTCGACCGGCTCAGGTCGGCGGCGGGCAGTTATCACCGCGCCGGCCGCATGATCCGGGTCGGCACGGTCAACACCGCGACCGTGCCGCTGCTGGTGCCGACGGTCTCGCAATTCCGCGAGCTGCACCCGGACACCCCGGTCGAGGTCGTGTCCGCCCAGCAGGACGACATCCACCAGTCGCTGCGCGAGGGAAGCCTGGACCTGGGCCTGGTCAACTACCTGCACGGCGACGACTACCCGCCCGACTTCGAATCGACCGAGCTGCTCCGCGGCAAGCCGGTGGTGTGCATCCGGTCGGACAGTTCCCTGGCTGACCTGCGCGAGGTGGGGGCGGACGACTTGCTGACCTCGCCGCTGGTGATGATGCGCTCCGGCTATGTCATGCACCGCTTCGTGCACCGGCTGCTCGGCGACCGCACGCCGGTGTCCTCGTACACCACCGACGGCGCCGAGATGGGCAAGCTCATGGTGGCCGAGGGCCTGGGGGTCACCGTGCTGCCCGACTTCAGCGTGATCAACGACCCGCTCGAGCGGAGCGGGGCGATCACCTACCGGCCGTTGCGGGGAGGGGACGCGGAGGTGCTGCTGGTCATGCAGCGCCGCCGGTCCGCGTCCGCGTCGCAGGCGATGCGCGACCTGTCCCGGATGTTCGTCGCCCGGGCCATGGCCCGGGGGTGATCGGTTATCGCGGCGGGGTGATCGGAATCGCCTGCCGTGGACGCACTTGGCCAGCAATTCCTAGTATGTCTATAGTGTTAGTTGGAATTGGTTGGTCCCAGCGGAACCAAGGAGAGGAGGCCGACCGATGATGCTCGTCTCTCGCCGCCACGTCGACCTCCGTCGTACCGCCAGCTGTCTGTGTCGGTGACCTGACCGGGACATCGCGGTCCCTCAGCAGCCCGGCTTCCGAGTTTCTCACCTTCCGCCCGCACGGGCTCCCGCCTGCGCGTCGACATCCCGGAGACCCTCCATGCCCGCCCAGACATCCGCACCGCCACGTCCGCTGCACTTCGCGGCCTTCGTGATGAACACCACCGGCCACATCATCCAGGGCACCTGGCGCCGCCCCGCCGCACGGCAGACCGACTTCAACGACCTCGAGCACTGGGTGCAACTGGCCAGAACGCTGGAACGCGCGAAGTTCGACGCCATCTTCTTCGCCGACGTGGTCGGGCTGTACGCGCCCTACCGCGGCGACGAGCGCAAGTACTTCGAAGCCGGCCTGCAGGTGCCGAGCAACGATCCGTCGGTGCTGGCCAGCGCGCTCGCGTACGTCACCGAGCACCTCGGCATCGCGTTCACCGCCTCGATCTTGCAGGAGCACCCGTTCAACTTCGCGCGGCGGATCTCCACCCTCGACCACGCCAGCAAGGGCCGGATCGCCTGGAACATCGTCACCAACTACCTGCCGAACGCCTCCCGCAACTTCGGGCTGGACGGGCTGACCAAGCACGACGAGCGGTACGCCTGGGCGGACGAGTACACCGAGGTGACCTACAAGCTCTGGGAAGGATCGTGGGAAGAGGACGCGCTGCTCCAGGACCGCGAGTCCGGCATCCACGCCGACTACGCCAAGGTGCACAGAATCAACCACCAAGGCCCTCGGTACACGGTCGAGGGACCGCACCTGGTGACCCCGTCACCGCAGCGCACACCGCTGCTGTTCCAGGCCGGCGCCTCCGAGGCGGGCCGCACGTTCGCGGCCAAGAACGCCGAGGCGGTCTTCATCCAGTCGCCGAACCTGGACGCGGTCGCGCGCGACACCGCCGACATCCGCGCCCGCGCGGTCCGCTACGGCCGCCAGCCCGCTGACATCAAGTTCTTCCAGGGCCTGTACGTCATCTCGGCCTCCACCGAGGCCGAGGCCAAGAGCAAGGCCGCCGAACTCGACGAGTGGATCGACTACGACGGGCAGCTCTCGCACATGTCCGGCGCGGTCGGCATCGACTTCGGGCATGAGGACCTCGACACACCCGTCGGCGAGCTCACCACCGAAGGCGTGCAGAGCATCGTCGGCTGGATCAAGGACCTGGTCCCCGGCCGGCCAGCGA
>DASXDG010000351.1:0-9544 GCA_036490795.1 Streptosporangiaceae bacterium | reverse complement strand
GCGTATAGCTGGCAGCTGGACAACGGCCCGTGGTCAGACTGGGCGGACAGTACCTCGGCCGGGCCGGAGAAGCTGGGGCTGAGCTGGCATTACTTCAGGGTCAAGGCGCGTAACCATGCTGGGCTTGAGTCGGCGGCGGCCTCGTTCGGGGTCGGCCCGGAGCCGCTGAAGTTCCCGGACCTGAACGGGGGACGGCACCGCCGATGCCGTCGTCTCGACCAGTGCCCGGCTGGCCGCGGGGGAGGACGTGGCCCAAGTCAGGACGAGCCGAACTTCTCTGCCGGGCTCACGAACACCCAGTCGAGCGTCTCCGGGGTGGCGGGGAGGTCGTCGGTGACGAGCGCCGACACGGCGATGCGCTCATCGCGGAACTCGACGGGCACGTGGCTGAGGTCCGCCACGACGCGCGGGGCCCCGGCAGCCGGGCGCAGCGACGAGAAGCCGCCGCCGACGAACAGCCGGGCCCTCTCGGCGTCGGCCAGGCGCGCGATCGTGCGGTACACGTCGCGGAAAGGCCGGCCAGCGGGCCACGCGGCGAGAGCGCGCCCACGACGACGTCCGCACCGGAGACGGCCGATGACAGCACCGCCTCGTCCGTGGCGTCGCCCTGGACGTAGCTCACGTCCTGGACACGTCCGGCGGGAAGCGAGCGGCTGAGGGCGGTGACCTCGTGACCGCGAGCGGCGGCCTCCGCGACGATGGCCGATCCGGCGTAGCCGGTGCCGCCGATAACGGTGATGCGCGACATGGCGTGCCTTTCCTCGAGGTTTCAGGACCCGTGGCCGAGACGCTTCGGTACACGTCCCAGCAGTGAAAGCGTTCGGCCCCAGCCAATCGCCAAGGCCGGAAGGCTACCTTAATCCCTCAGTAAGCGCGCAGCGCAGGTCATCTTCTCGGGTGCTCTCGCGGAGCGCGCATCCGGCATCGGGCGCTGGACCACAGCGCTGCACCCAGTCGTTCTGACAGTCTGGGTGCAGCATCTCGCGGCGCTGCGGGCCGCTTTACCGGTCGGGTAGACGGGAGTGAACATGAGGAAAGAAACCGTTGCCGGGGCTATAGGAGTCCTCGCGGTGGTTTGCGCGGCCTCGGCCTGCTCCGGGTCATCCCACGGCAATCCCGGCGGTACGGCTTCGCCTGCCAGCACGGAGCCGGCGGCCAGCACGGAGCCGGCGGCCGCGGGCCCGGGGGCCAGCTGGACCACCTACCATGAGGATGGCGAGGCGGCCGGGGTCCAGCCCGCGCCGCTGCGGCTGCTCCCGTGGCGTAAGGCCTGGGCTTCTCCGGTCCTTGACGGGCAGCTGTTCGGCGAGCCGCTCGTCGCCGACGGCCGCATCGTCGCGGCGACCGAGAACGACACCGTCTACGTGCTGGCCGCCCGTACCGGGCAGATTCTGTGGTCACGCCACCTGGCGAGCCCCGTGCCGTCCAGTGACCTGCCGTGCGGGGACATCTCGCCCGTGGTCGGCATCACCGGCACCCCGGTGATCGACCCGGCGCGCCACGAGATCTTCGTCGACGCGGACACCCTGGTAAAAGGCCCGTCCTCCTCCAACGGCGTGGAGGCATCGCACCGCCTGTTCGGGCTCGACTTGTTCACCGGCAAGGTCGAGCTGAGCCAGCCGGCGATGCCGAGCGCGGGGGAGGACCAGCTCGCGCAGCTGCAGCGGCCAGGGCTGGCGCTCGACGACGGCCGCGTGGTCATCGCCTACGGCCAGAACACCGGCGACTGCCCCGGCCTCAACGGCCCTGCCCACGGCTATGTCGTCTCAATCCCGGAGACGGGAGGACCGCTGGACTACTTCCAGGCCGGCAGCGGCAAGGACCGGGGAGCGGTGTGGATGGGCGGCAGCTCCCCGGTCGTCGACCCGCGGGGGAATGTCTACGTGGCCAGCGCCGACGGCTACAACCTCGGCGCCGGCCAGCCGTACGACGACAGCGACGCGGTGCTTGAGCTGTCGCCGGTCATGCACCTGGAGTCGATCTTCTACCTCAAGGACTGGCAGCAGCTCAGTGCGGGTGACCTCGACCTCGGCACCGGGGACCCCGCGCTCGTGGACGGCTTCGTGTTCCAGGTCGGCAAGACCGACATCGCCTACCTGCTGCGACAGGGGCACCTCGGCGGCGAGGACAGCGAGGTCGCGTCGCTTCCCGTATGCCAGGGCAACCCCGACGGCGGACACGCGGTGCTGGGCTCAGTGGTCTACATACCGTCCCGGTGCGGCGTGACGGCGATCAGGGTTTCGGCCAAGGCCCCGTACCTGAAACAGCTGTGGACAGACGACGATGGCGCCTACAGCGCGCCGATCATCGCCGGCGGCCTGGTCTGGACGATCGGCGACGACAAAGCGGTGCACGGCCTCAACCCGGCCAACGGCAAGCAGGTCGCCTCGATCCCCTTCGGCGGCCCGGCGAACCACTTCCCGACGCCGTCGGCCGCCGACGGCCTGCTGCTGCTTGCGGGTATCAACCAGGTCTTCGCCTTCATGGGCCCGGCGGGCCTGCCGCCGGCGCCCCTCCCTGGCTGAGACGACCGTGCTGATGAGCGCCAGCTACCCCGTCCGGTGCCTGACCTGCGCCTCCAGAACCGGAGCATGGCCGCTCCCGTTGGCTCCCACCTGGGCGGATGAGATTCGGCACTGACAGGGTTATTCGAGAGTTCGGGCGCGGGCCGGGGATCCGGCCGCGGACACGCTCGAGGCTGAGGCGCGTGGGCTGGCTGAACGGCTCGCGAACGCCGAGGATCGCCGGATCTGTCTTGACGGGCTGACCGCTGGGCCGTGGACAGCTCTTGACCGATCGTGCTCATAGGGCAACAATCATGGACTGTTAAGAAACTTACCTAACTGTCGAGGCCCGGGGACGCTGAGACCGGATCAGAGGCGAGCGGTATGAATCGCAGACTGCATGTTCCAGCAAAACTCGCGCGTCTCGGCGGGTGGACCGCTGCCGCCGTCGCGATCGTGATGGGCGTTCCCGGCCTGCTGGCCGCGCAGCCGGCCGGCAGCACCGCCGCGGTGCTGACTGCCAGCGCGGCACCGGTCCTTGACGTCGTGCCGAAGCCGGTGTCGGTCACGGCCGGCACCGGCCATTTCAGCCTTGACGCGGCTTCCCGGATCCTGGTCGCGCCGGGCTCGGCGACCGTCACTGCGGCCGAACTCGCCGTCGCCGGGGACCTGGCCGCCTACCTGCGCCCGGCGACCGGCTACGCGTTGCCGACCGCGGTTGGCGCGCCGGCGTCCGGGGACATCGTGCTCCAGATCGGAGATCCGGGCACGCTGCCGGCGGCCAGCCAGGCCGAGGGCTATCAGCTCACCACCACCGCAACCAGCGCCACGATCGAGGCGCCGGCCGTGAACGGGCTGTACAACGGCATCCAGACGTTCCGCCAGCTGCTGCCGTTGTGGGCCGGCAGCGCCACGGTCAGGCCTGGACCGTGGACCACGCCCGTGGTGACGATCACCGACTATCCGCGCTATCAGTACCGCGGGGTGCTGCTGGACATCGCCAGGCACTATGAGGCGCCTTCCGCGGTTGAGAAGCTGATCGACCAGGTCGCCGCGTACAAGATCAACGTGCTGCACCTGCACCTGAGCGACGACCAGGGATTCCGCGTGGCCATCAACGGCTTCCCGCGGCTGACCAGCATCGGCAGCCAGGGCTCGGTGGGCACCGGCGGCAGGTCGGAGGACCCGGGCGGGTTCTGGACCCAGGCGCAGTACCAGGCGGTCGTCGCGTACGCCGCGGCGCACTTCATCACGGTCATCCCGGAAGTCGACTCGCCCGGTCACAACAACGCGATCATCATGTCCGAGTACGGCGACACCGGGAACCCCGCGTTCTCTGCGAGCCCGAACGGGATCAACTGCGGCCAGGACAACCCGCCGCAGTGGGACTTCACCGAAGACGTCGGGTACAGCGCGCTGTGCCCGGGCAGCGCGGACACGTGGGCGATTATGACCGCGATCATCGACCAGCTCAGCGCGCTGTCACCCGGCCCGTACTACGATCTGGGCGGCGATGAGGTGCCCGCCAGCGTGCTCAGCGCGGCGAAGTATGCGCAGTTCATCAACACCGAGGCGCCGATCGTCAGCAAGGCCGGCAAAACGGTCATGGGCTGGGCGGACATCGCCGGCACCGGCACCGCGCCGCCGGCCGGGTCGGTAGCGGAGTACTGGCAGCCCGCCGGGGGCAGCTCGTCCGGGACCGAGACCGGCCGCGAAGCCGTCGCCAAGGGCATGAAGGTCGTGATGGCACCGGCCAACCACACCTACCTCGACCAGAAGTACCTGGTCACCGCCACCAGCAGCGTGCCGGCCTCGCTGGGTATGAACTGGGCCTGCGCCACAGGCTGCGACGTGTCCAGCGCCTACAACTGGGATCCCGGTTCGTTCGTCACCGGCGTCACCGACAAGAACGTGATCGGCGTCGAGGGTGACATGTGGGGCGAGACCGTGCCCAATATGAGCGACGTCGACTACATGGTGTTCCCGCGGCTGATCGCGCTGGCCGAAGTCGCCTGGTCGCCGGCCGCCCAGCGCAGCGCCAGCAGCCCCGCGTACAAGGACTTCCTGCAGCGGCTAGCGGTGCAGGGGAACCGGCTCCAGTTCGCCGGGGTGAACTTCTACCCGTCCGCCGAGGTGTCCTGGCAGCTCGCCGCCACCGGGACCACGCTGACCGCGAGCTCATCCGGGCAGGTGAGCGGCACGCTCTCCACGCTGTCAGCGCCCGGCTTCCCGACCAGCACGCTGACCATGTGCGACGGGTCGCTGGGCATCGGCTGCACGGTCAGCTGGGGTGACGGCAGCGCCACCACCACCGGCAACGTGACCGGCGTGAACGCCACCGACACCACAGTGAACAGCCTGTACACGATCACCGGCGAGCATACCTACGCGAAGCCGGGGACCTACAACGGCACGGTAACGCTGAGCGCCGGCAACGCTGCATCGGTCACCGCGGACTTCACGGTGCTCGTCCCGTAATCGCTCCCGCAACGACGCGCCCGCTCCGACGATGCGCGCCCGCTACCGCCATACCCGTAGGTGCTGGTTGGAACGGATCCGCACCTTCGGGCCGTACGGGTTGTGAATGACGTTGTCGTCGCTCAGCGGCAGGTCGCTGTCCGCCGTTTCCAGTGTCATCCATTCCTTGCTCGCGGAGTTGATCAGGTAGCCGGAAATCCTCCTGATCTCCTCGCGATCGGTGATGACCCGGACCAGATGCGAGGCGGACTGCTCCGCGTTGCACACGGGCTCAGGCCCAGCCTGGATGTCTTCGAGGCGGCGTTGCCCGGTCAGGAGATGCTCCTGATCCTTGAGCAGCCGTGCCTGGAACTGGACCAGGGCCGTCTGCAGGGCGGTCAGCTCGGGCACCGGCTGGAAGGTGGCCTCCTGCTCAGGTGTCGCCGCGACAATACGTGCCAGCCCTCGCCGGGTCAGTTCCACCACGAGGCAGCCGCCGCCGAGGATCTCCGCAGCCTGCTCCTTGGACCCCGGGCAGGGGCGGTTGTGGGCCTCCGGTCGGTTGGGGACAATAGCGTGGTGGCAGCTGACGACGACGGCGCCGGCGCATTTCGCGGTGCTAGCTTCATAGGCGCGGACTTCACCGGCGCGAACTTCAGGGACTGTGACCTGCGCCAGGTCAAGATTACTGACTCGTGGCTTGTTGACGTCAGCCTGTCCGGGCTTGTCGGCAACCTCGTCGTCAACGACGTTGATGTCACGGCATTCGTGGAGGGCGAGCTCGACCGGCGCCACCCCGAACGCGTCCAGCTGAGAGACAAGCGGACAGCGGGTGACTACCGTGCGATGTGGGACACGATCGAGCGCCTGTGGGCCGGGACCGTCGACCGCGCCGGGCGGCTATCCGAGACTGCCCTGCATCAGCGGGTCGACGGCGAATGGTCCTTCACCGAGACGCTGCGCCATCTTGTCTTCGCCACCGACAGGTGGGCCGGTTACATGATTCTCGGTAAGCCGGTGCCGTATCACCCGCTCGGCCTCCCGCAGCCTGGCTGCACGCCAGCGGACGCCGCGGCGCTCGGCATCGACCTCGACGCGCGCCCGTCTGTGGCCGAGGTGCTGGAGGCACGCGGCACCCGCATGACGATGATCCGCGGCATTGCCGGCGGGCTCACCGATGACGACCTGGAACGGGTATGCCCGAGGCTGCCCGCGCCCGGGTACCCGCAGGAACCACGCTCGGTCGGCCTTTGCCTGGGCGTGGTCATGAAGGAGGAGTGCGAGCACCGCCGCTACGCGGTCCGTGATCTCGCGGTGCTGGAAGCGGACCCGAGCGCCGGGGCAGCACACCGTGACACGCCACCCCGATAACCCCCGGCCGGCGGAAACACCGCCCATGGCCTGACCCAGATCACCTTGCGCTCGACCCAGCGCTGCGGCGCTAGCGCCTTCTGACCGGCCACCGTAGCCACGCTCTTGTGGCCACAACGTACCGCCCAGTCCGGCCCATCACTCATCCAGCATCCCTCGGCGACCCGTCAGTGCGCCTTTGGGCGGGTGACTGATTCTTCTCATCTGAGAAGTACTAGTCAACCCCCCGCTTCGTGCAATGCCTGAAGTCGGCAGCACGTCGGCTGCGCTCGGGACCGCCGGCAATTCAGCGATATCTGTTCCTTGCGGCTGTGGATGTGCCTGCGGTCATTGCATGTGCAGCTTCTTTTCACGCCCGCCAGGCGACGGCTTCCCGTCGTTGGGCAACAATCACTCCTTTTAGTTCGTATCGGCTCGCGTATATACAGAGGTAACCGATCGTCAGCTGGTTCGGTGACCTCAGGGAACGTTCGAGGAGGAGCCATGGGGAACGCAGTAAGCGTCGACCACTGGGAGATGGATGCGGCCTTCTGCCGCGGTGCGGCGGTTCCGCTTGACGCGTCGGTGTCCTGGCTGGTCTGGTACCGCGACGCATGGTGGGTCGTCTATCCCGACGGCTGGCTCAAGGTTACCGACGAGCTGGCCGTCGGTGATATCGGCCCGGATCCCGGCTCCGTGGCCTAGCGATGGGCCCCGGCGACGACGGTGATTTCTTCGAACGATCACGGCGAGACTATCTGGCAGACTGTCATCGTCGATGACGCTGCGGGAGTTCCTGCGACGGTCGGCTCGGGTCTGCTGGCGCAGGACCCAGATGGATACTGCCAGGTGCAGCAGTGGGTAAGGCGTCCATGACGGGTAGGGCCGGCGCTCTCAGTTCCGCAGGCATCAGGCGGCGATCGGCCGTCGCCTCGGCCAGGTGCTGGCCAGGATCTCTTGCTGCATCTGGGTGAGGTGGCCGGGTCAAGTCCTGTTTCGCGTGCAGCTACGACGGCGAGCCTCAGTACTTCGGCGGCCTGCTGTGGCTGGCCGCTGTTGTACAGCGCGTCGGCGCGCAGCGTGGCGATCTCACGGTCAGCAGGCCAGTGTTCTGCCAGCGGTGCGAGGCTGGCAGCCACCTGCCGGTCGAGGCCGAGAACGATATCTGTCCTGGCTTTGCAGATGATCAGGTCCTGGCGAGCCTCCCAGAGATCACGCCTGATCTTCACGACGAAGGGGCGGTCGGCGACCGCTGCGAGGATCTGGTCTTCGCTGGTGACAGCGCTCCACAGAGTGAGCGCGGCGGTTAGATGACCGGCTGCCTGGCGGTACTCCCCGCGTCCGTACGCAATTGCGCCGCTATCAGCTAGAGCGCGGAACCTGGTCACGTCATACCGGATGCCCTCGGGGAGCTTGTAGACGTAGCGGCCGTTGCCGGCGCGATCGCAGATGATGAACCGGCCGGGGGGCGCTCCGGCGTTCGCGGCCTTGGCCCGGACGCGCTTGACGTGGGTTCGGAGCGTGGCGGCAGATCCCTCTGTCACTACTCCCCAGAGCAGTTCGGCGAGCCTGCCGCTCTCCACCGGGCCGCCGGCGCTGAGCAGCGCGAAGATCAGCGTGGCCTGCATCGGCTGCAGGGTGATCATCAAACTGTTGCACCTGACGATGAATTCACCATGCAAGATTTCTATCTCGATCATCAGATCTCTCTCTGTGCGCTCCGGTCCCCGGAAGGAAAGCTACTGGTGAGGCGCATATGCGTCTAGATGGCCATATGGTGTGATACGCGTCACATAAACGGAGCGTGATGTGATGAGCGATCGCCTGGGCGGCGCAGTTGCCCTCTATGAGGTGGCGCGCATGCTGGCGCTTGCCGCTGTGCTGGCGGGGCCAGTTGCTTCCTCTGCTGAGGCCTTAACCTGCTGCAAGTGCATGCGCTGCTGCGCTGCCTCGTGGGGCCTGTCCAGGCCAGCTGTCCTGCTGCTGGCCAAACGGGAGTGCACGCCGGATCACATGGCGTGGCGGCGGCGGGCTGAGTGATCAGGCGATCGCGCTGTCTCTCTTCCGGCATGGATTGCCTAGGCGCCGGTGCGCTGTTACGTGCCGATACGCGGGTGGTACACGGCGGGTACACGGCTAGTACACGTGTTGTTGCTGATGATGGATCTGTCTGTCTTATGTCGATTCAGGCTGGATGGTGATCAGTGATGGCCGGTTCTGCTGGTTTCCGGGGGCGTCGTCCGTGGTGGTTTGTTCCGGTGGTGCTGGTGGCGGTGGGGTCGCTGGTGGCTGGCCTGGTTGTCGGGTTGCAGTTGTTCAGCGGATGGGGGGCGGCGCCGTCGTCGCAGGCGGGCCGTCCGGTGCCGGTGCACGTGGTGAAGGGCCGGACGGTGAAGGTCCCGGTGATGCACCCATATCATGCGCCGCTGGTGTCGTGGCCGGCGACGGCGACGGCGACGGCGGTGATCGGTCCGGCTCGGGTGCGGGTGGAGCCGGTACCGGAGGCTGCTGGCCCGTCGGCGGGGTCGGTCCGGGCTGGTGGCTTGCCGGTGTGGGTGGGGCCGCCGGACACGGCCGTGGCGGCGAAGCCGGGCGGGAAGGCGGTGACGACGGCGTATGCGGGCGGGACGGCGGTGTCGCGGGTGCAGGTCGCGATGGCGTCGCACGCGGCCGCGTCGGCGCTGGGGGTGCACGGTGTGGTGTTCTCCATGTCCCCGTCCGGGAGTGCGGGCGGCCGGGTCCATGTCAGCGTGGATTACTCCTCGTTCGCGGGTGCGTACGGCGGTGGCTACGCGTCGCGGCTGCGCCTGGTCGAGCTGCCGGCCTGTGCGCTGACCACGCCGCAGGTGGCCTCATGCCGCAAGCAGACACCGGTGCCGTCCGGGTCGGCCGATGACGTGCACACCGACCAGGTCGGCGCGGACGTCACGCTGCCTGCGGCGAGCATCACGTCCGCCGTTCGCTCTGGACAGCCAGTCCTCGCCGCGGCACTGTCCTCGGCGTCCACGGATGCGGTTGTGCTGGCGGTGACGTCGGCGGTGTCGGGGTCTGGCGGTGACTACGGGGTTCCATCGCTGTCGGAGATGGACGAGTGGGTGAACGGCGACTCGTCGGGTGCGTATCAGTATTCGTATCCGATCACGGTGCCGCCGGTGCCGGGCGGGCTGCAGCCGGCGGTGTCGCTGGCTTATGACTCGCAGTCGACAGACGGGGTGACGTCGGCGACGAACCCG
>DASXDG010000350.1:0-6439 GCA_036490795.1 Streptosporangiaceae bacterium | reverse complement strand
CGACGCCGCGCATGGTGTTGTAGTCGAGCAGGAGGCAGCGGATGCCGCGGTCGGTGGCGAGCACGCGGGCCTGCGGCTTGATCTCCTGGGCGGCGAAGACGCCGTGCACCGGGGCGAGCAGCGGGTCCCGGTTCAGCAGGTCCAGGTACCGGGTGAGCTGCTCCACGCCATCGATCTCGCCGCGGCGCTTGATCTCGACGGCGACGCTCTCGCCCGTGCCGTCGCGGCACATCAGGTCCACCGGCCCGATCGGGGTCGGGAACTCGCGGCGGATCAGCCGCCAGCCCTCGCCGAGCAGCTCGACCTGGGCCGCCAGGAGCTCCTGCAAGTGTGCCTCGACGCCGTCTTTTTGCAGGCCAGGGTCGATGCCGAGCTCGGCCGACGTGTCGGAGACGATTTCCTCGATCGTGATCGCGAGCGTCTCGCCCGCCTTGTTCACGACCTTCCACGTGCCGGGCTGCTCGGTCAGCTTGCACGGCGGCGACATCCAGTTCAGCGGCTTGTAGGAGCCGCCGTCGGAGTGGACGAGCACCGAGCCGTCCGCCTTGACCATCAGCAGGCGTAGCGCAGAGGGAAGGTGGGCGGTGAGCCTGCCGACGTAATCGACACTGCACCGCGCGATGACAAGTCGCACGGTGAGTAACTCTACTGGGTGCGTGCCGCGTGATGTTGCGAGCGGCACCTCGAAGCAAGTGGAGTTATGGTCATATCAGCAGATCGGCGGTGAGGCTGTGCCCGACATCCTGAGCCAGGGCGGGGGCCGTGAGCTAGGCCCCTGGCCGCGCCGTGTCGCGGTGGTCACCGCGCTCGTGCTGGTCGCCGTCGCGATCGTGTATTACCTGCCGCACTCCCGGCACGGCGCGACGCCGCAATCCAAGCCGACGGTCACCGCGTCGCCGCTGCCGCCGGCGGTCTCTGGCGCGGTCTCCGGCGATGGGGTGGTGGCCGACGAACCCGATGGCATCACCGGACAGGTGTCGCCCTGGCCTAGCGGGCTGCGGCTGCTGGCGGCCGGGCACCGGCCGGCCTGGTTCTGGCCGGCCACGGGCCAGACGGAACCAATCGAGGGCCTGCCCCAGCGGTCCGGCTACCAGTTCGACCGTGCGCCGGGCGGCTGGACGGTCCAGGGCAGATCGGCCGAGGCAGGCTGCGGGTGCGCGGGCCCGCCGCGTTCGGTCTACTTCCTCGCCGACGCCGGGCGGTCGGTGACCCCGCTCGGGCAGGCGGCCGCGGTCGCACCTGGCACGCCCGGCTCGGCAGGCAGGGCGGGCACGGTGTGGCTGACCAGCTACCCGCCCGATGCCGCTCCGGCCGCGGCGGCGGGTACGGCGCAGGAAGTGAGCGTGGCGGGCCAGCGGCTCGGGCGGCCGGTGCGGCTTCCGGCCGGTTACCTGATCGTCCAGGGGACAAGTGCCGGCCTGCTGCTGGCACCCGTAGGCCAGCTAGGATCGGCGGCCGACAAGCTCTGGGATCCGGGTACGCGGCGGTACGCCGGTGCCTTTGGCGGCGTGATCGCGGCGAGCGCGACCCGGATCGCCTGGGTCGCGCCGTGTACCGGCCGCTGCCGGGTGCAGGTGCTGGATCTGGCCACCGGCCGCCAGGTAACCGCCGAATTGCCCAAGACGAGCTCGGTGGCCAGTGCGTCGTTCAGCCCAGACGGGGCACTGCTGGCGCTGCAGGTGAGCTTCGGCGACAACGACGACGACGGCCAGCTGGCGGTGCAGCTCCAGGTGGTGTCCACAGCCAGCGGCCGGCTGACGGTCGTGCCGCAGACCTGGGCCAGCAGCGATGCGCTCGTCGGCTTCGGCTGGCCTGCCAGCGGCGACAATCTTGTCGCCGAGCTGAACTTCACCACGAAGACTCAGCTCGCATCCTGGCGCCCGGGTGCGGGCCAGCTGGCCATCGCGGTGCTCACTTCGGCCCGTAGCCCGGCCGCGCTGGTCTTCGGCCAGTACTCGCCGTTGCCTTAACCTGCCCGTCCCGGTCTAGCTGCCGAGATGGGCCAGCCGCTGCCGTGAATGAGTCCGCCGGCTGGATAGGCTTGATTGACGTGAGCCCGCGCCGGATCCGCCGCCCGGCTCCGGCCGCAGCGCCGGTGCCGGTTACCGAGCGCACCGAGGACTGGGCGGACGGTGAGTGGGCGGTCCGGCCGGTGTCCGGCGCGGCGACCACGAAGGCGTACCGGTGCCCGGGCTGTGACCAGGAGATCGTGCCGGGCACGGCGCATGTCGTCGCGTGGCCGGTGGACGCGACGGCAGGTTTCCAGCAAGGCGTCGAGCAACGGCGGCACTGGCACACTGCGTGCTGGCGGCACCGGCTCCGGCGCAAACGCTAGAGCAGAAGGGACATCATGAGCGAGATCAGGGCCGCTACCGTGCTGCCAGCCAAGCGCGAGCCGGTAACCCTGCACACCGCCGACGGGCTCAGCCTGGTGGGTGAGCTGGCCCTCCCGCCAGAACACGACCCGGTGGCCACGCTGATCAGCCTGCATCCGCTGCCCACCCAGGGCGGCATGATGGACAGTCACGTCCTGCGCAAGGCGTCGTTCCGGCTGCCGGCGCTGGCCGGCGTCGCCGTGCTCCGCTTCAACACCAGGGGCACGACCTCCGATCGCGGCACGAGCGAGGGCGGCTTCGGCGAGGGGGAGACAGAGCGGTACGACGTGGCCTCCGCCGTTTCGCTCGCGGTCGACGCCGGCCTGCCGGGACGCTGGCTGCTCGGCTGGTCGTTCGGCACCGAACTCGCGCTGAAATGGGGTCTGGACCAGGCCGACGACATCGAGGGCGCTATCTTGCTCTCGCCGCCGCTCAAGCGGGCGGGTGACGCCGACCTCGACCGCTGGGCGGCCTCAGGCAAGTCGCTGATCGCCCTCGTCCCCGAACTCGACGACTACCTCAGGCCCGAAGAGGCGCAGCGGCGGTTCGCCAGGGTTCCCTCGGCCGTGGTGATCGGCGTCGAAGGAGCCAGGCACCTGTGGGTGGGCGAGCCATACGTGCGTATTGTGCTGAACGAGATCGTGCGCCGGGTCGCCCCGGGCGTACCGGTACCGCTGCCGACCGAGTGGGAGTAATGCCAGTGTTCGACCTGACCGGGCGTACGGCATTCGTGACCGGAGCCTCGCGCGGGATCGGGCGGGTGATCGCCGTGGCGCTGGCCCGGGCCGGCGCCGACGTCGCGGTCGCCGCCCGGAGCGAGGATGGCCTCAGGGAAACCGCCGCGGAGATCACCGCGCTCGGCCGCAAGGCCTTCGTGCTGCCGCTGGACGTGACCAGCCAGGACGATGTCAAGGCCGCGGTGAACAAGGCGATCGAACTGCTCGGCCAGATCGACGTGGTGGTCAACAACGCGGGCGGGTCCAACTTCATCGTGCCGTTCCTCGACCTGCGGATCTCCGGCTGGGAAAAGGTGCTCAGGCTCAACCTGGACTCGACGATCTACGTCTGCCAGGCGGTCGGCGGGCACATGCGCGAGCGCGGCACCGGTTCGGTGATCAACGTGGCCTCGGTGGCGGGGCTGAGCGCCGCGCCTGGACTGGTCCCGTATGGCGCCGCCAAGGCGGCGGTGGTTTCGGTGACGAAGACGCTGGCGGTCGAGTGGGCCGCCAGCAATGTCCGGGTAAACGCGCTGTGCCCCGGCTGGACCGCCACCGACCTGAACCGCAACCTGTGGGACACCCCGGACGGCGGCGCCGCCACGGTCGGCAACGTCCCGATGCGGCGCTGGGCGCGGGCGGAGGAGATGGCCGGCCCGGCCGTGTTCCTGGCCAGCGACGCCTCGTCCTACATGACCGGCCAGGTGCTCGTCGTCGACGGCGGGCAACTCGCCAGCGCCTGACCCCTCGCACAGCCGCCGGCCGCGACCGTGGCCGCGACGGCGACGGCGACGGCCACCGACGGCGACGGCGACGGCGGTGGCGGTGGCCGGCGGTGGCGGTGGCCGGCGGTGGCCGGCGGCGGAGCCGCAGGCGGACCGCGACGGCCCTCCGCGATTAGCGCGGTAATTATGTCCAACGCGGAAGAAATGGCTGCTCACAGCATGGTTTTTTGCCGTGTTGGAATTATTTACCGTGCTCTTGGGCGAATTCTGCGGCGAGTTCGGCTCTGGGGGAGACGGGATCGCGGTGCGGGCCGGGTGCGGGATCGCGGTGCGGGCCGGGTGCGGGCCGGCCGCTTGACCGCCCGGTGCAGATGGCGTTGACGGTCACGATGACCGCGATGGACAGCCAGTCGGCGAGGCCCAGCCGCTGGCCGAGCACGACCCATCCGGTCAGCGCCGCGAACACCGGGTTGACGCTCATGAACACCCCGAAGAACCCGGTCGGCACCAGCCGCAGCGCGCGCAGGTCGGCCACCATCGGAACGGCCGAGCACAGCACGCCGGCCGCCGCCGCGCGGGCCACGGCGGTGAGCGTGACCGGATCGTGGGTGAGCACCCAGATCCCGATCGGCAGGTACAGGCACGCCGAGACGCAGGCGGCGGCCGCGGATCCCTCCACGCCAGAGAAACGCGCCCCGACGACGCGGTTGACCATGATGTACCCGGCCCAGCACGCCGCGGCGAGCAGCGCCAGCGCGATGCCCTCATCCGAGGCGCCGGCCGTCGAAGGCCGCACCAGAACGACCACGGCGCCGCCGGCGATCAGGGCGCAGAGCAGGTCCGCGAGGCGACGCGACGCCAGCAGCGCCACCGACAGCGGGCCGAGGAACTCCAGCGTGACCGCCAGGCCCAGGCCGATCCGCGAGATCGCCAGGTACAGCGACAGGTTCATGGTGGCGAAGATCAGCGCCAGCGCCAGCACCGGCCGCCACTGCCGGGCGCTGAATGACGCGAGGGACGGCCGCACGGAGCTGAACAGCACGATCGCGGCGACCCACTGCCTGATGGCGACGACCCCGGCCGGCCCGAGCACCGGGAAGGCGAGCGCCGCCGTCGCGGCGCCGACCTGGTTAGACGCCGCGCTGCCTGTCATGAGGGCGATGCCAGTGATCCGGGACATGATCACCAGCGTGCGGCACTAGAACCTATACGCAAAATGCATGAATGGGGGAAGCTATGCGTTTTAGTTATGAATGAGAGGAACGAAGCGCAGGCAGGCCGGGGTCAGGACCGCAGTAGCTGAGACGAACCGCAACCGCGGCTGCCGCTCGTCGAAGCCGAACAGTGCCACCGTGCCGCTGCGCTGATTGGCGACCAGAAGACGGGCGCCATCCGGGCTGAAGACGAAGTCGCGCGGCCAGCGGCCGCCGCAAGGCTGCACGAGTGGCGGCCCGAGTTCCCCGGTGGCCGGGTCGAAGCCGAACACGGCGATGCTGTTGTGGCCGCGGTTGGCGGCCAGCACCCACCGTCCGGATGCCGACACCCGGACGGTGCTCGGGTAGTTCCGGCCGGTGAAGCCGTCTGGCACCGTGCAGGCGGTGCCGGCACCGGTGAAACGATCGCCGTCGCGGCGCAGCACGACCAGCGAGCTGACCAGCTCGTTGGCGAGGAACAGGTGCTGACCGTCCGGATGCACCGCGAGGTGGCGCGGCCCGCTGCCGGGAGATCCGGCGATGCGCGCCGCGGGGCGCTCGGTCAGCGAGCCATCTTCGCCCAGCCGGTAGCCGAATACCGCGTCTAGGCCCTTGTCGGGAACGAGCACGTCGCCGGTGACCGGATCGAAGCAGATCTGGTGCGGGTGCGGGCGCGGCCCCTGGTGCTGGACATGGCCGGTCATCGCGGCGAGCCGTCCGTCGGCTTCGCGTGCGAAGACCGCGACCGAACCGGAACCGTAATTGGCCACGATGGCGAACCGCTCGGACGGGTCCAGTTCGAGGTGCGCGGGCTCGGCACCGCCCGAACAGACCGTGTTCAGCAGCGTGATGGCGCCGGTCGCGGGGTCGCGGGCATAGGCGGCGATACCGCCGCCCGGCTCGCCGCCGAACTTCTTCGTCTCGGCGACCGCATACAGGTAGCGCCCGTCCGAGGTGGCGGTCACCCAGGACGGGTTGGGCGGCTCCGCGAGCACGGTGAGGCCTGTCAGATCGGCCCCGGCGGCCAATCCGGCGGCCAGTAGCCCCGCGGGCCGCCCCCGTACCGGCAGCAGGCGCAGCGGCAGATGCCTGCGGGTGTAGGTCCCGATTACCAGGCTGGAGTGTTGTGTGTTCAAGTCAGAACAAGTGTGGCATGGTGGCTCGGGCAACTAACGTCAGGCCCCGGAGGGCGGGTCGTGAATGACCTTGAGCTGAGGCACCTGCGCTGCCTGGTCGCGATCGTGGACGCGGGAACGTTCACCGACGCCGCGATCGACCTCGGCATCTCGCAGGCGGCGGTGTCGCGGAACCTGATCGCGCTGGAACGGGTGCTCGGGGTCAGGCTGCTGCACCGCACCAGCAGGAGCGTCAGCCCGACCACCGCGGGCGTGCACGTGCTCGCCCAGGCCAGGCACCTGCTCGCGGCGGCG
>DASXDG010000349.1:0-10093 GCA_036490795.1 Streptosporangiaceae bacterium | reverse complement strand
CCCGAACGTCGCCGCGACGATCAGGGTGTCGTGGGCGCCCACCTGGCGCCATGCCGCGATGAGAACGCATCCGCCGGCGGCCTGGGTGCTGCCGGTCTTGAGACCGACGATCCCGTCCTGGCCCAGCAACGTGTTGTAGTTACGGACCACGCCGGCCACCGGAACGACGGCCGTGGACATAGCCGCGATCGCGGCCAGCGCGGGCACTTGCATCGCCGCCATGCCGAGGCGCACCTGATCGGCCGCGGTGCTGGTAGTGGACGGGTCCAGGCCGGAAGGATCGGTGTAGCTGGTGCCGGTCATGCCGAGGCGGCGGGCGGTGTCGTTCATCCGCGCCACGAAAGCGGCCTGGCCACCCGCGTCCCACCGCGCGAGTATCCACGCCATGTTGTCGGCCGAGGGCAGCAGCAGCGCCTCTAGCGCCTGGCGCTCGGTGAGCGTCTCCCCGGCGGCGACGGGCACCAGCGAGTCGCCGGCGCCAGCCTGCGACGGGTATGCCGCTGCCTCCGACGACTGGACCGTGATCGCCGGACCCGATCCTCCCAAAGGCAGCGGATGGTCGAGCAGGACCACGTACGCGGTCATCAGCTTGGCGACGCTGGCGATGGGCACCGGCCGGGTCGCGTCCGGGCCGGCCACCAAGCCGAAGCCGCTGATGTCAGCGGCCGAGACCCCGTCGGCCGGCCACGAGACCGCAGCCAGCTGCTCCTGGTGCGGAGCGGCCGTTCCGGCCTGCGGCGTGACCTTGACGGGGGGCGACATGGCCGGCCCGGAGTGAGATGTCTTCAGCTCCGCTATCGCGAAACCAGCCAGGCAGGCGAGTGCGGCCAGCAGAGCGAGGATTCCCCTGAGCCGCCGCTTACCGGTTCGTGCTTGGGCCGGCCCGCGCGTGGGCCGGGTGCTCGTTGGATGCATACCTGCGACGCTGCGATACCGGTTTCGCCGGCCTGTCCGCCTAAGGTCACAACCGTGTCACAGCGAGAGCTTCGGTCTTGCCCGGGCGGGACCGCGGGGAGGCCGAGGCCGCCTGTGACGCGGTTGTGACAATCCCAGGACAGGTTCATGACACCGGTGCCGCATAGTCGGGGCAGCAATATCGGCCGTCCGCCGCTCGGCGGACGGCGCAGCGGGGCTGTCCCGCGCTGGTTCGACGGCATAATGGCAGGTAATGGCTACCGTACTGCTGGTCGAGGACGATCCGGCCGCCCGGCATGGTCTAGAGCTGGCTTTGCGCCGTCTCGGCTACGGGGTGCGCGCCGCCGAGACCGGAGAGGCGGCGCTCCGCGACCTTTCCGACTCCGCCGCGGACGTCGTGGTGCTCGACCTGATGCTCCCGGGGCTTGACGGCTTCGAGGTGTGCCGCCGGCTGCGCCGCGGCAGCGACATTCCGGTCATCATGCTGACCGCACGGGGCGACGACCTGGACATCGTCGGGGGCCTAGAGGCCGGGGCCGACGACTACGTGGTGAAACCGGTGGAGCCGCGCGTGCTCGACGCCCGCATCCGCGCCGTGATACGCCGGACTGCCCGGGCCGACTCGCCAGCGGAGACGTACGGTGAGCTGATGATCGACCGCGGCTCGCTGATCGTCCGGCGGGCCGGGCAGGATGTCTTGCTGACCCCGACCGAGCTGAGGCTGCTGCTAGTCCTATCTGGCTCGCCGCGGCAGGTGTTCTCCCGTGAGCAACTGCTCGACCTGGTCTGGGAGCACGATTACCTGGGGGACTCCCGGCTGGTCGACGCGTGCGTGCAGCGGCTGCGGGCGAAGATCGAGACCGACACGTCCGAGCCCCGCTACATCCAGACCGTCCGGGGTTTCGGGTACCGGTTCGGGCCGGTATAGCCAGAGGATAGGAGGGGTGCCCGGTGCGGACCCGCCTGGTCATCGCGTTCATCGTCGTGGCGCTACTGTCAGCCCTCGCCTCGTCATGGTTCCACACCTTGATAGGGGCTTATCGCCTCCCCGGCTGGCTCGACGACGTGATCCTTGGGCCCGGCTGGCTGCGGAGCCTGGTGCACACCGATCCCGGGCAGCCAGCACCCCACCCGGTGCCCCATACCGCCCTAATCTTCTTCGGTGTGGCGTCTGGGTTGCTGCTCGCGATAATCGCAACTGCTGCCATCGCCGCTTCCCGCCGGGTGCTGCTGCCCGTCCGGCGGCTGGCCCACGCTGCCACGCGCATGTCCGGCGGTGACCTGTCGGTCCGGATCCAGCCTCGGGGCCGGGACGAGCTCGCTCAGCTGGTCACCTCGTTCAACGGGATGGCTACCGCCTTGGAGGACAAGGTGGGTGAGCTAGAGGGGATGGAGGCACGCGCCCGGCGGTTCGCCGGCGACGTGTCACATGAACTGCGAACTCCGCTGACGGCGATGACGGCGGTGGTCGGCATACTCCACGAGCACCCGGGACTGACCGGGGACGCCGCGACCGCCGCGCGGCTGGTGCAGCAAGAGGTACAGCACCTCAACCGGCTAGTCGAGGACCTCATCGAGATCTCGCGCTTCGACGCGGGAACCGCACAGCTCGTGACCGATGACATCGACGTCGCGACCGCCGTCAGCCGGTGCCTTCGGGCGCGGAGCTGGACGGACGTATCCGCTGACGTGCCCGCCGGGCTGACCGTGCGGCTGGACCGCCGCCGCTTCGACGTTATCCTGGCCAACCTCGTCGGCAACGCCCTGCGTCATGGCGCCCTCCCGGTGACCGTGACGGCTGGCCTTCAGCCAGACGGCCAAGGCGCCAACCGTCTGACCGTGGACGTGCGCGACCACGGCGACGGGCTGCCACCCGCCGCCATCCCGCACCTATTCGACCGGTTCTACAAGGCCGATACCGCGCGGGCACGTTCTGAGGGCAGTGGCCTGGGCCTGGCGATCGCCTGGGAGAACGCGCGCCTTCACGGCGGCCACATTGACGCGGGCAACCACTCCGGCGGCGGCGCGCTATTTACCGCGAGCCTGCCGGTGAACGGGCACCTACAGACAAGGGGAACAGCGCCGCGGGCAGAGCCAGCTAGGCTCTGATGGCGCTGGGACGGCAGGTCCGCTACGAGCACCGGAGGCCGCGTGGGAGCAATGTCGGGCACGACCTGCCTGGTGACCGGGGCGACTAGCGGGATCGGCAAGGAGACTGCGCTGCGGCTGGCCCTGCTGGGCGCGACGGTGGTCATTGTTGCCCGGGATGCGGCGCGCGGCGCGGCGGCCGAAGCGGAGATCACCGGCCGCGTGCCGGTTGCCCAGGTCGAGGTCATGACCGCGGACTTGTCCAGCCTCGCGCAGGTGCGCCGGCTCGCCGCACGTGTCCAGGGCCGTCACGAACGGCTCGATGTCCTGGTCAACAACGCAGGCGTGATCTCGCCGCGACGTCAGCTGACCGCCGACGGGCTGGAGACGACCTTCGCCACCAACCACCTCGGGCCGTTCCTGCTCACGAGCTTGTTGTGCGGGCTGCTGGAACGCAGCGCCCCCGCGCGAGTGGTCACGGTCTCCTCTGCCGCCCACAAGCAAGTCGGCGCCATTCCGTGGGACGATCTGGCTCGCGGTGCCCGGTCCGGGCAGGCACAGGCCTATCCCGTCTCCAAGCTGCTGAATATCCTGTTCACCGCCGAACTGGCCAGGCGCCTGGCCGGCGCTGGCGTCACGGCCAACTGCCTGCACCCCGGATTCGTGCGCACCAGTCTCGGCCGCGACGTGACCGGCGTCCTCGGCACCGTCCTGCCGATGATCCTGCGCTTGCGGCCCGGCCCCACAGCCGGCGCCCGGACCCCGGTATACCTCGCCAGTTCCCCGGAGGTCGCCGGCGTGACCGGAGGCTACTTCGTCAACTGCAAGCCTGCCGAGCCAAGCGCCTTGGCCGAAGACACCTGGGCGGCCGCGCGGCTCTGGGCACTCAGCGAAGACCTGGCCGGCCTCGCCGCACCGCCGGGCTAGCAAGAAACTGCCCCGCCAGTGCGGACCAAGTTTCCGGTGGCACTAGCAAATCCTGATGGGTTACAACGTGGCCATGCTTTTCATCGTGATCGAGCACTACACCGACGGGCCTGAGCCTGTCTACCAGCGCGCGGCGGAGAGGGGGCGGATGCTGCCCAATGGCTTGCACTACGTCGACAGCTGGATCGTCGATGACGGCGGGCTCGCCCCCGCCCCCGCCCCCGCGGTGAGCGCACCCTTCACTGCGAACAATCCCGCGGTGAGCTAAGAATCCGCCGACAGGACCCGGCGCGGGTGGCTGCCGTCGACGTAGCCGACGAACGGGGGGTAAACGTTATAGCCGAGTAGTTCCTGCAGTCGCTCTGGCAGGTCACGAGCAACGTCGCGGGGAACGGCCAGGCAATGGTTCTCCTGAGGTCGCAGCCAGCCTGCCGCGTACTCCAGGATCACGCCGAGTCGTGGCTTGAGGGTCTGGTTCGCGCCGCCTCCATGCCAGAGGCTGCCCAGGTAGAACAGGGCTGCGCCGGGTGACATTACGGCAGTCTCCAGCGGATCGCCCGCGCTCGGTTGTCGGCCCGGCTGCCACTGGTGGCTACCGGGTATGAACCTGGTGGCCCCGTTCTCCGCGGTGAACTCATCCAGGGGCCACATGGTGTTAACCACCATCGGCGGGCGCGGCTCTGGCACGGGGTAAATGGCATCGTCGCGGTGCATGACTTGCGCCTTTTCACCCGGCCCGATGCAGATGCCGGCCGGTGCGCTGAGCTGGTAATGGCCCAGAATCTGGTCAAGGACGGCGAGAAGCAGGGGGTGGGTAGCGACCGCATCGAACGTACGGGTCTTGGCAAACAGCGCGTAGATGCGCTGCGTGCTGAATCCCTCGAAGGAGTTCCGCCCGGTCCGGGTGGTGCGCAGCAGCCGGTCCAGGTCAGAGCGGGCCTCCCGCACGCCGTCCGGGGGCATCATGCCAGTCACCACTACGTAACCGTCGCCCATCAGCCGCCGGGTTACATCCTGGCTGGTCGACGTGGCGGGCATTATCGCCATCATCATGATGAGACTAGGCCGCCCGGCGACTGCCGTCCACCAAGAGAAGCAGTAGCGGAATACTGGAGATAGCCGGCCGGAAGCTGGCGAAGGGCAGCGGAGGACCACCAGCCGTTCGGGACAAAAGGAAGAATTGCCCGAACGGCACGCTCAGGTTCATCGACTCCGATCATCTGCGAGCGTTGCCTGAGGACGTCGGATTGCGCATCGACGGCTGGTTCGGGGATTGGGATCGCACCGTCTTCGCGCCGTCCGGTGCAGAAGACATCGTGGCGCCGGCTCACGCGCGGTGAGGTCCGGTGGCCAGCACGAGCCAGGCCGCGGTGATGCCGAGCGCACTCTCGGCGCGCGGCTGCTCTCTGGCTCGGGTACGGACACTCTTGCCTACCCCGGCGACAGAGGTAGACCATCATGAACATGGCAACGGACTTCGACCGCAGGCACCCGCGTGGCGTCATACTCATTCGTGTGGTGGTCACGGCCTGGCTGCTTGCCCTGACCGGCGTCCTGCTGGCCTACGGCTACTGGGGCTGGGCGCTGGTGACGCTCGCGGGCGCGGCGGCGAACATCGTGTGGGCCTATCGTGTCTACCGGGCGACACCGCGGTAGTTCGCACGGTTGGAGGGGTGATGATCCGGGTCCTTGTCGCGGAGGACATGCGGATACTGCGGGACACGCTGGTCTCCGTGCTCAACCTGGAGGATGACATCAAGGTGGTCGCCCAGGTGGCGGCCGGCACCGACATCGTGCCAGCGGCGCTGGCGGAGCGCCCCGACCTCGCGGTGCTCGACATTGACTTGCCTGGGCTCGACGGGATCAGCGCGGCGGCACAGCTGCACGCGCGGCTGCCCGCGTGCCGGGTCGTTATCCTGACCGTGCTCGGGCGTCCCGGGCAGCTGCGCGAGGCGCTCGATGCTCACGTCTCGGGCTTCATGGTCAAGGACGCGCCGTCGGACCAGCTGATCGACGTGCTGCGCCGGGTCGCGACGGGTGAGCGGGTGATCGACCAAAAGCTAGCCCTGGCTGCGCTAGAGATGAAGGAAAGCCCGCTGACGGACCGCGAGACCGACGTCCTGCGCCGGTTCGCCGTAGGCGCGGACCTGCCCGAGATCGCGGCCGAGCTGTTCCTCTCCTACGGGACGGTGCGCAACTACCTGGCCGCAGCGGTGACCAAGCTCGGCGGCCGCAACCGGATGGACGCGGTGCAGATCGCCACGAAAGCCGGCTGGCTCTAAAGCCGACCGACGCCTAAACGAGCGGGATCCCGGCGGCCAGGCTGAAGGTGCCGTCTTCCCGCCTGGTGGCCAGGTGGCCGCCCGCGGCCCCGAGGCGGGCCGCGAGGTTGCGCAGCCCGTTACCCGTGCGCCCTGCCGTAGCCAGCAGCGCGCTGTCGGCGTCGTCGCTGCCGTCGTTGCTGATCAGCAGCTGCAGCAGGCTGGCGTCGGCGGTCATCTCAAGCACGCAGTAGCTGGCGCTGCTGTGCTTGAGGATGTTCGTGACCGCCTCCCGGACCACGGGAACGAGAACTGCGGCCGCCCCGTGCCGCGGGTCCGCGCTGACGCGTGCGCGGACGTCGATGCCAGCCGACGCCAGGACTTCGCGGGCGGCCGCGAGTTCCGTGTCAAGGGGCAGGTCGTGTGCCTCGCCTGCCACCAGCCGTATGTCAGCCTTGGCGGTGGCACAGATCCGCGCGAGGTCGGCGGTCTCCTCGCCCGCCCTGGCGTCGTCGCGGCCGATGAGCTTGCCGATCAGGTCAGCCTTCATCGCGATGGCAGACAGGCCAAGGCCGAGGAGGTCATGAGTGTCCCGCGCCACGCGCAGCCGCTCGCCGGCCACCGCGTTGCGGGCCAGTTCGCCGCGCAGGTTCTCAAGCTGAACCGCGAGCTGCGCCAGCCGGGTCAGCCCGTAGACCAGCAGGCCGAGAGCTGCGCTCTCCAGGGTCACAAACAGCATCCCGCCCAGCGTCTCCTCCAGGGTTGTCACCGTCGGCGGGAGCTTCACCGCCCACAGCACGGGCACGCTGGCGATCACCGCAGCGAACGCGACCTGGCCGAAGGCGGCGGGAACGAGCAGCAGCGCCGACCCGGCAAGGAACCCGCACATGGTCATCGGGTGCCAGCCGGTTGCCGGGACCAGCGCGTACGTGAGGACGGCCTGCAGGAGAAGGGTGGCAGGCCAGCCACGCGGCCGGACGAAGCCACGTGACGGCCAGGAGTGGCGCAGTGCCACACGGCGGGCATGACCACGCCGAACAGGCCCCAGGCGATCAGGCCCGCCGGGGTGAGCGCCAGCAGCCAGCCCACCAGGGTGTCCACCGTGATCCACATCAGGTCCCGCCCGCGAGGCACTCGGCGAGGTGCGGGAAGTGGCCACCCGGTACCGGAACGCGCCATGGCCGGAGGTCGGCTCGGCCGAGCCGGGGGAACTGCCGGCCCCCCGGCTCGCACGGGCCGTCCTCGTGGTGACACTGTGCGGTATTGCGGTCCTGTACCCGCTCTTCGTCGCGGAGAACGACCTCGGCGTACCGGGCGGCTACAGCACCCAGGTCGTCGCGTGGACCATCGCGGTCGCGGTCGCCTTCATCCACGTGACCACCGCTGGCACCGCCTGGCTGTCGGTGGCCCTCGGCATCGCGTTCATCGCCCTGGGCCTGCGGACCGCCCCCTGGCTGCTGCGCCGCTACGGCGCCCTCGCGCAGTCGCTGCTCGCCCCCACCCGGAGCACCAAACCTCAAAACAATTAGCCCGAACGGATGCGTGTTTCACGCTTCCGGCCGACCGTTTCCTGGCGGTCGGCCCGAAGCTCCAGGCATGCTGACGGCCTTACCTGGCGTCGCCTGGCGCAAGATGATCCCGGGTAGCCGGGCGCTCCAGCTCGCCGCGTGATCCCGTGCCCTGCGTGATTTGGAGGCAAACGGCGCCAATGACGACGATGCCCCCGACGATCGTGGGGGCGGACGGGCGCTCAATGCCGGCCAGCCAGACCCACAAGGGGCCAAGGACATTCTCCAACTGTGCGACCAGGGCTACCTCGGCCGCCGGGATAAGGCGTGCGCCCATCGAGAGCAAGAACAGTGCCAGCCCCATCTGGACGACGCCCATCAGCGCCACGTAGCCGAGGTTGGACCCGCCCATCTCGGCGAAATGCGCGAACGGCGCGAACGCGGCGAATACCAGGACCTGTGACAGGCACGTCGCCGGGGCCATCGACACATCGGCCTTATGCCGGGCTACCACGATCGTCGCGGCGTAGCTCAGCATCGCGACAAAAGAAAAGGTCATGCCTGCCAGTCCCGGGCGGCTCGGCGCTCCGGCCATCACCGCGAAACCAGCGACCGCGACACCCATCGCCACCCAGGTCCGCGGCCGTACCCGCTCGCCGACGAGCATGCCAAGCAGCGCGGCCGCCAGCGGGACGAGCGCCTGGATCACCATGACATCAGCGACAGTGGTGTCGTTAAGCGCGGTGATGAACGATCCGGACGAGACCGCCATGAGCACCGCGATCACAAGTCCTGACCGGCCGATGGCACGGAAGGCACGGATCACCTGCCCGCGCTCCGCCACGGCGACGAAGGCGAGCACGGCGAGAGACGCGAAGACCGCACGCTCGGCTAGCTGCGAAGCGAGGCTCATATGCAGCTGGCGCTGGAGGATGCCGGCCAGGGACCATGCAATGGCCGCCAGTGCGGTGCACGCCACGCCGCGCGAACGCGTGCTAATCCTGGCCACGGTCACGCGCGACCAGGTCCACGGGCCATGCGGGCCATGCGGGCCAGGTTACGTCATGCGACCGATACCGGGACGGCCTGGTTCCGCCAAGAATGGGAGCAGGAGAACGACGCATCCCGACGGAGGCTGTAATCATGGTCATCTTCGATAATCCCGCGACCGTTCCCGCGCCGTTTGGTCAGTACTCCCACGTCGCCCGCGTTGAACTCGGCGACAGGACCCTTTTGCAACTCTCTGGCCAGGTCGCCATCGACGCTGACGGCAAAGTCGTCAGTAAAGACATGGCCGGCCAGGCCGAGTACATTATGGACCGCATTACCGCGATCCTGGCCGCGCACGGCGCCACCCTCGCCGATGTGGTAAATCTCCGCACCTACGTGACCGATATGAGCCAGCTTCCCGAGTACGGCAAGGTGCGGGCGGCACGTTTCCGCATGACTCCGCCGACCATCACTACCGTGGAAGTGTCGCGCTTGTTTGTCCCCGGGGCGCTCCTTGAGATCGAGGCGCTTGCCGTTACCTGAGTCCGTGCGGGTCCTGCGCTGGCGCCCCGGTCCGCCGCGACGCCGACTACTGTGCGATCGTCCACTGGATGACCCCCGCCACGCTGTCGGATCGCCTACAACCGGCGGGCCACCAAGTCCGCGAAAGAAATCCGCGAAGCGGTGTCGGATCGGGGCAGAGGTGTTCGTAGCAGGGGTGAGCGGCCGCCCACGGGGCGCCCAGAACCACAGGAGATGATCCGAGATGCAGTACCTGGTTTCCGTGATCCACGACTCGGCCGAACTCGCCACCCCGGACGAGATGGCGGCCATCGACGTGTTCAATGACCGGGTCATAGCGGAAGGTCACTGGGTCTTCGCGGGCGGCCTCGGGGCGCCAAGCACGGCCACCGTCATCGACAACCGCGGCGAGCAGGCACTGTTTACCGACGGGCCCTTCGTGGAGTCGAAGGAGTACCTCGTCGGCTTCTGGGTTTTCGAGGCCCCCGACCTCGACGTGGCGCTCAAGCTCGCGGCCGAGGGGTCGAAGGCCTGCAACCGGAAGGTCGAGGTGCGGCCGTTCCTGTGAGCACGGCCGCCGCGCGCGAGGCGGTCACCCGGGCCCACCACGAGCAGTGGGCCCGGGTGGTCGCCTCCCTGACCAGGCGCTTCGGCGACCTCGACGTCGCCAAGGAAGCGGCCGCGGAGGCGTTCGCGACCGCCGTCGAGCGGTGGCCGGCCGACGGCGTGCCGCCCAACCCTGGCGCCTGGCTGACCACCACCGCCAATCACATGGCCATCGACCGGATCCGCCGCGAGAGCAAGCGCGACGGCAAGCACAAGGCGGCCCAGATGCTGCACGACGACAGCCCGCCCGAGCCTCCCGGCGCCATCGACGACGAC
>DASXDG010000348.1:0-26446 GCA_036490795.1 Streptosporangiaceae bacterium | reverse complement strand
CGAATCACTGGCACGCGGCGAGCATCTGCTCGAGCGCTGTCTTCTCGGCCGCCGTCACGGTCAGGCCGTACAGGGTCTTGATGCCGACCCAGCGTTCGGCGTACGGGCACCAGTAATCCTTCGGCGGGCGCCACTGGTCGGGGGTCATGCTGCCCTTGTCGGTGTTCGCGGTCTTGTCCACCGCCAGCATGTTGTTGATGTCGTTGGCGAAAGCGAGCCGGCGTTCGCCGGTCCAGGTCGAGGCGCCCGATCGCCACGCCGCGCCCAGCGCGACCACGTGGTCGATCTGGATCTGGGTGGCTCCGTAGCGCGAATAGGGCAGTTCCTTGCCGGTGTAGGGATCGTGCAGGACGCCGGAGAAGATGATGCAGTGGTTCTTGTCGCCCGCCTTGACGTCTGACAGGTCACGGCGCAGCACCTCGTCGCGCGCCTCGCAGCCACCGGGGACCTTCGGGTAGTAGCCGTAGCCGCCCCAGCCTGGCCCGAACGCGGATCGCTGATAGCTCGCCGAGCCCTGATTCCTTGCCACGACGAGTCGCCCCAGCTCCTGTGCGGCGCGGGCGGGAGGCGGCGGGAACTCGCCGTCGCTGGTGGGCGGCGTGACGGTGATCTGGGGGGATGCCAGGCTGCCTTCGGCGGGGCCAGCGGGTTCGGAACCCGGCTCAGACGCGGATTCGGACGCGCGCGACAGGCCGGGGATTGCGCCGCCTGTCGTGAGCCACACCGCCCCTCCGGCCACGGCGGCGAGCGCGCCCGCGACGACGACCGCGCCCATGCGGATGCGGCGCGCGCGTACCGGGCGGCGTTCCGCTCGCCGCTGCTGCCGCTCCGCCTTGCGCCGTTCCCGCTCGACCTCGCGCCTGAGCTTGGCCAGCCGGTCGCTCACACCGGACCGTATCCCCGGACCGTAATTCCCGGACCGTTACCCGCCCGGCTGCGGCGCGGGCATCTTCTCCAGCCGTGCCCGTTCGTCCTTGACGGAGAAGTCGGCCGGCGGCCAGCCGAGGTCCAGGCCCTCGAGCACCTCGATGAGCAGCCTGGTAATGGCGTAGTTCCGGTACCACTTGCGGTCGGCAGGGATCACGTACCAGGGCGCGGGTCCGGTGTTGCATTTTTCCAGCGCGACGGCGTAGGCGTCCTGGAATTGCGGCCAGAGCATGCGGTCGTCCACGTCGCTGGGGTTGTACTTCCAGTACTTCGTCGGGTCGTCGAGGCGCGCCAGCAGCCGCTCCTTCTGCGCGTCCGGCGAGATATGCAGGAAGCACTTGACCACCGTGCAGCCGTCCGCCACGAGCCGTTCCTCGAACCTGTTGATCGAGGAGTAGCGACGGGACCAGACCGCACGCGGTGCCAGCTCCCGCACCCTCACCACCAGCACGTCCTCGTAGTGCGAGCGGTCGAAGACACCCAGCTCGCCGGCCTCAGGCAGCGCCCGCCTGATCCGCCACAGGAAGTCGTGCGCGAGCTCTTCCTTGGTGGGTGCCTTGAACGACTGGATCCGGCAGTCCATCGGGTTGACGGCGCCGGCCACGTGCTTGACCACGCCGCTCTTGCCTGAGGTGTCCATGCCCTGCAAGACGAGCAGGACGCGTCGCCGGTCACCGGTCTTGGCGGCCGCATACAGGCGTTCCTGCAGGTCCGCAAGGCGCTGGGCGTAGTCAGGCAACGTCTTGAGCGCCTCGTCCTTGCCGCCTTTGAGCCCAGGCGTCGCCCGCGGCTGGACGGTGGTCAGATCCACCGGGCCGGGCGGGCAGCGCAGCAGGTCCTGAAATGAGGTGACCTTGGTCTTCGCCATGACCAGTGTGATCACCGGGATCCCGGGAGATCAAACCAGGCGATCAGACCAAAGGCGGGGCCGCCGCGAACGACAGCCCCGCCTTCTCATACCAAACTCATGCTAAATGCGGCATATGCGCTAGTCGTCGTCGTCACTTACCTCCGCGCTTATCTTCGCGCCGCTCCAGGCGCTCACCGCCGAATCGTGGATGGTGATGGCCGGATAGCACTGGCCGGGAAGCAAGACGGAGCTGTTCGAACGGCGGCAGGACACGTCGTTGGCGTAGGTGCCGCAGTTCCATCCCAGTCCCCACTCCGACACCGGGCGGAGCCCGCGCGGCGTCGGTATCGTCACCACCGCGCCGGACCTCGCTGCCCCGGATCCAGCCGAGGCCGCGACGTTCACCGACAGGTCGACGTTGCCGCCGGCCGCGGCCGCGCCAGTGCTGACGGCACTGGCGACGAGGTGCGCCGGCGCGGATTCCTCGTACAGCCAGCCGCTGGTCGCCGAGCCTTCGGCCTGCTCGTCGTCCGGCGTGTAAGCGGTGGCGTTTACCGCCACCCTGCCGGTCAGGTTGCCGTTGACCAGCCAGCTGGTGTCGATGACGGGAAACATCTGCCCCGGGTTGAGGCCATTGCCACCGACCGTGACGCAGACGAATCCCTCGTCCGAATCCATGTCACCGCAGTTCCAGCCGGAACCCGTCGCCGTTCCCGGCGTCAGCCCCGCGGGCGCCGGGATCGTCACCGTCACCGGGGCGGTCACCGGACCGGCGGTGCTCGGGTCTCCCACCTGCACGCAGACGCTCGTGATGCTGCCGTCGTCGGCGTTGCCCAGGCAGCCCAGGCTCGGCTTCGGATCCGGCTTGAGCGGTATCACCGGCGTCTGGGTGGTCACCCCGACGGCAGACGAGGCATTGCCCGGCGTATCGACGCTCGTCACGACCGAAACGGGATCGGTGGCCGTGGCCGGGACCGCGACGGTCACCAGCACCGGCGGGAAGCTCGCCCCTGGCAGGAGCGGATCCTTCCTGGTGCAGGTCACGGTCTGCCCGGCGATCGAGCAGGTCCATCCGCTGCCCGCCGCCGACGTCACCTTGAGCGGCGTGTCCTCGGTGAACGTGATCGTCGTCGGACCGGTGACCGGTCCGGCCTGTGCGGCGTCCGACGCGACCAGCGTGTAGGTGCCGGTGCCGCCAGCAGGCAGGCCGCCCTTGGGAGCCGTGACCGCGACGGTCACGTCCGGCGGTAGCTGGCCGATGCTGACCGTGTCGGTGTCGTGCGCGATGACCGGGCCGGCCGGACCGGACGTGCTGGCCGTGACCATGCCGGTCACCGAGCCGGACAACGCCGGCGGCACCGACATCGGAACGGTGATCACCGGGTAGGTGGCGCCCGGCGCGAGCGGACTGGTCCGCTTGCAGGTCACCGTTCCGCCGGCGACCGCGCAGTTCCAGCCGTCGCCAGTTACCGCTCCCGGCGTCATCGCCGGGGACCCGGGTGCCGGGAAGGTGACCGTCACCGGCCAGATGACCGGACCCGCCGCGGGATCGTCGCCGACGGTGATCAGGTACGCCCCGCCGGACTGTCCTGCACGGAACACGCCCTGGTCGCCGAGCGCGACGACCAGCTTGGGTGCGAGGGCGTTGACCTGCAGCGTTCCGGTGCCGGAAGCGGCAGCGGGCTGCCCGTCAGTCGACCCGCTCGCGGACAGCGGAACCGAGCCGCTGACCGCGGCCGGAGTGGTCATCGTGACCGTGACCGGCGGGAAGCTCCCGCCCGGCTGGAGCGGGTCCGGACGGGTGCAGGACACCGTCTGTCCGGAGATCGTGCACGTCCACCCGGGACCCGCGGCGGACGTCGCCGTGTAACCGGGAGGGACGTTGAACGTGACGTGGGTCGGACCAGTCACCGGACCAGCGTCCGGATTGTCGGTCGCGACCAGCGTCACGGTCGCGGGATCGCCCGCGACGACCGGCTGCGCGGTGACGGCGACCGTAATGGCAGGCGCCAGCGGCGTGATGCTCGCCGTGCTCTGCGCGCTCTCCGGCTGCGTTCCCGTGTCACCAGGCGTGCTGGTCACCGCCGTGGCGGACACCTGCCCGGACGCCGTCGCGGGAATCGCCACCGTGATCGTGACCGGCGGGTACGACGAACCCGGGTCCAGCGCGTCGGCGCCGCTGCCCGGCCGGGTGCAGGTGACGATCTGCCCCGAGATCGAGCACTGCCAGCCTGTCCCCGCCGCCGACCGGACGGTGAGCCCGGCAGGAACGGTGAACGTGTCAGTGACGGTGTCCGCGGTCGGGCCCGCGTTGGCGGCGTTAGATGTGGTGAGAGTGTACGTACCGGTGCCGCCAGCCTTGAACGGCCCGTTGTTCGTCACCGCCAGCGAAAGGTCCGGCGGCAGCGGCGCGACCGTCACGGTGTCCGTAGCCGTGACGCTCTGCGGGTTTGAGTCGCCGGGCGTCGAGCCGGTGACCGTGGCCGGGATCACCCCCGTGGTATCGGGCGCGATCGAGACGTTGATGTTCAGCGGCGGGTAGCTGTCGCCCGGCTGCAGCACATCGGTCCTGGTGCAGGTGACGGTCGTACCGGCCGTGGTGCAGTTCCACCCCGATCCGGTCGCGGATACCAGCGTCATCCCGTCAGGGACAGGGAAGACGACGGTCGTCGGGCCGCTAGTGGGGCCCGCGCCCGGCTTGTCCGCGACACCGATCGTGTACGTGCCGGTTCCGCCGGGAGCGAAGTTACCACTGTGGCTCATGGTGAATGTGAGGTCCGGGCTGGGCACGCCGATCGTGACCGAATCGGTCACGGTCTTGCCGGTAGTACCCGTGTCGTTCGGGTCGCTGACCGTTCCGGTGGCGGTCAGCGTCCCGGTCGCGGATCCCGCGATCGTGACCGGGACCGTGATCGGCGGGAAGGCCACGCCACTATCCAGCGTGTCCGGCCGGGTGCAGGTAACCGCCTGGCCCGCCACCGAGCACTGCCAGTGGTCGCCCTGCGGCGTCTGCGGAGTCAGTCCGTCTGGCACGTGGAACACCACGGTGGACGGGCCGGTTGTCGGGCCGCCCGCTGTGTTATTGGTCACCGTTAGCTGGTAGCTGCCAGTGCCGCCAGCCTGGAAGGTGCCCGAGTGGCTGACCCCCAGCTGGAGGTCAGGCGGCAGGCTGGTGACGGTCATCCCCTGGACGTCATGGAAGGCGGTAGCGTAACCGGTCGCCGCCGCGAACCCGAACTTGATCGTCGGCGGCAGCGACGGCTGGCCCTTGATCGTGTTCAGGTTGATCGGCCCGATGACGCGGCGGGCGCCCTTGCCGTTGTTGTAGTTCACGTACACGCTGAGCTCGTTCTTGGTGCTGAGCTCGATGGTCACGTGCCGCGTCGCCCCGGTGCGCTTGGTCGCGCTGTCCACGGCGAGCGGGTACGGCGAACGCACGCCGGTGATGTACTTGTAGCCGGTGCTGTCGGCGCCGCGCAGCACGACGCTGTCCGGCCGCTCACCGGGCCCGCCGGTGCCGCCCCACTTCGGGTTGGAGAAGTTGCCGAACTCGTCGAAGCCCAGCCCGATCACGGCGCCCGGCAGGTTCCGGTAGCCGAGTGATCCGCCGGCGTCACCTGCGGAGGCGGGCGATGCCGCGCCGTTGAGCAGGAAGAACGTGATCCCGTCACCGCCGCGCTTGCCGAGGCCGTCGTCGTAGGGATGCGCGTTGTACTGGAAGAAGTCGAAGTCGACCTTGATGCCCTTGTCAGTCTGCAGCGGGCGTGTGAACAGCCCGAACCCGGACTCGTTGCGCGAGTTCGGAGTGATCTCGAACGCGCCCGAGCCGGCCGGGTCCGGCTTCCTCGCCCCGCCGGTCACCTCGAGGCACTCCGGTATCCCGCCGGCCGCCGCCTTGTCGGCCGCGGTCAGGCAGGGCAGGTATTTGCCCCCGGTGTTCTTGGAAATCCAGTCGCCTGGCGTCGTGTCCGCGCCGGTGAAATCCTCCCGGTACAGCGCAGCCGGGCCGGTCGTCGCCTGCGGCGTCGTCGCCGCCATGGCCGGTACGGATACCCCGCCGAAGACGGTGATTGTCACTATGCCAGCCGCCCCCAGGCGTGGCATAAGACGCGTTCGCAATCCGCGTTTTCTCATAGAGTTCCCCCGTTTTCGTCACCCTGAGAGACCAGGGCGATACGGGCCGACCCTATTGCACACGATGCCTAAGAAGCGGCTTAAGTAACGCGGGACACGCCAGCCGCTTCTGTCACACGCGTCACCAGTGCCACCGCGTTTCACAGCGCGTATCACACGGCGTGTCACACCAGAACGCAGGGAATGTCGGTATTCTCGTCCGCCCAGTAGCTGGCGCACACACGGTGATACCCGTCGGCGACGATGAGCGGACTGCCATCGTGGCCGCGGATGAGCAGAATCGGGGACAGCGGCGTGCCGGCCGCCGCCTTCCTCAGGTCCTCCGCCAGGTGCTTGTTGTCCTGGCCGAGCAGAGCGAGCTGACTGGCGCGCAGGATGTCCTTCGCCTTGCGGTGGACCAGCCCGGCCGCCTTGGCCAGCCGGTCACGGCAGTCGGTCGCGTCCCTTGGCGACATGATCAGCGACAGGTAGTCCTCGGCCGCCTGATAGTCGTGTTTCTGCGGGCTGGGCAGCCACCGGACTCCGGTCGCTGAGCCCGTCGCAGAGCCCGTCGCCGAGCCGGCCGCCGAAGTGCTCACCGCGCGATCGCCTCCTGGACGTGCTTGGCCAGTTCGTCCAGCGGGACCGGTGTGGTCTCGCCGGTGGCCCGGTCGGTCAGCTCGGCGGTGCCGTTGGCCAGGCCGCGCTTGCCGATCGTGATACGGAACGGGATGCCGACCAGTTCGGCGTCGCTGAACTTGACCCCGGCCCGGACCGGCCGGTCGTCCACGATGACCTCAACTCCGGCGGCGAGCAGCGCCTGGTAAGCCTTCTCCCCCGCCGACGCCACCGGCTCGTCGTCTTGCTGGGCGATCACCACCACGGCTTCGAACGGCGCGACGGCCACCGGCCAGAGGATGCCCTTGTCGTCGTGGTGCACCTCGATGATCGTGGCCATCGCGCGCTCGACGCCGATGCCGTAGCAGCCCATGATCGGCTTCACCGGCTTGCCGTCGGGGCCGGAGACCCGCAGGTCCAGGGAGTCTGAGTACTTGTAGCCGAGCTTGAAGATGTGACCGACCTCGATGCCGCGCTCGACCTCGACCGGGCCGCCGCAGTTGACGCACGGCTGGCCCGCCTCGACCTGGCGCAGGTCCGCCCACGATCGGACCGCGATGTCCCGCTCGACGTCCACGCCGCGCAGGTGGGTGTCATCGACGTTCGCGCCGGTGAACATGCCGCGGCGGCCGCGCAACGCCTCGTCGGCAATCACCGGGTAGTCCTTAACCCCCACCGCGCCGAGACTGCCGGGTAGCGCGCCGAGCGCCTCCTGGATTTCCTCGGGCAGAGCCGGCCGGAGTCCGTTGGTCTTGAGGGCATCGATGAGCTTCTGCTCGTGCAGCGCATGGTCTCCGCGTACCAGAACCAACGTCAGCTGTCCGTCCACGACGTACACCAGCGTCTTGATCTGACGGTCGCCCGCCGCTTCGTGCCGCGTGGCCAGATCCTCGATCGTCCGCACGCCGGGCGTCGGGAACGACTCGGGCGCGTCGAGCATGCCCGAGTCGGTCACCTCGCCCAGCCGGGACATGGCCTTCTCGATGTTGGCCGTGTACCCGCAACTCGGGCAGTGAACGACCAGGTCCTCGCCGGACGGAGACGGGCAGACGAACTCGATCGAGTCCGAGCCGCCCATCGCGCCGCTGGACGCCTGGGCCGGCAGCGCCGGGACGCCGAGCCGCTCGAAGATGCGGGTGTACGCGCCCTTGTGTGCCTGGAACGACACGTCGAGCCCATCCGCGTCGACGTCGAAGCTGTAGGAGTCCTTCATGGTGAACTCGCGGGTGCGCATCAGGCCGCCCTTGGGCCGCGGCTCGTCCCGCATCTTGGTCTGGAACTGGTACCAGGACTGGGGCAGTTCGCGGTAGGAGTTCAGCTCGCCGGCCAGCGTGGAGACGACCTCTTCGTGGGTCATGCCGAGGACAAGCTCGGCGCCCTTGCGGTCGTGCAGGCGGAACTGCTCCTCGCCCATCACCTGGTAGCGGCCGCTGCGCTGCCACAGCTCGGCCGGGTGCATGACCGGCATCAGGATCTCCTGCGCGCCGATCGCGTTCATCTCCTGGCGGATGATGTCGATGACCTTCAGCCGCACCCGCTGGCCCAGCGGCAGCAGAGAATAGTGCCCCGCCATCAGCTGGCGGATATAACCCGCCCGCAACAGCAAGCGGTGGCTGGGCGCTCCGGCGTCGGCCGGGTCGTCGCGCAGCGTGGGAATGTGCATCGTGGACCAGCGCATGGCCCCGTAGTCTAGTGCCCCGTCACCGCTAGCAGCGTCTTGCCCGTGGTCGCCCTGGCCTCGATCGCGGCGTGCGCGTCCGCGGCCCGCTCCAGTTCCAGCTCCTGGCCGATGACCGGCCGCAGGCGCCCCGCCGCGGTCTGGGCCAGGGCCGCCCGCACCAGCGCGGCATTCTCCGCGGGGCTGACGGCGGCGCCGAACACGATGGTCACGTTCCGCTCCCTGGCGAGATCCGGCGTGACCGGCGCGAAGCTCCCGCTGGCCATGCCGAACGGGCAGAATCGTCCGCCCGGGCCGAGCAGGCCGAACGCCGCCCCGCCGATATCACCGCCTACCCCGTCGAACACCACGTCTACGGAGCCCACCGCCTCGCGGACCCGCTCCGGCCAGTCCGCCGCGGTGTAGTCGACCGCGACATAGGCCCCGAGCTGCCTGGCCAGCGCGAGCTTGCGCTGGCCAGGCAGCTCGCCGGCCAGCGCGACGACACGGGCCCCCGCGTTCTGGGCCAGCTGGACGAGCAGCGTCCCCACGCCACCCGCGGCGGCCTCCACCAGGACGGTCTGGCCCGCCGTCAGCTGCGCCCTGCCGACGAGGGAAAGCGCCGTGCGCCCATCGGCCAGCAGCGCGACGGCATCACGCAAGGCGACGCTCTCGGGTACCTCGGTCAGTTGCTGGCTGGCGGCGACCGCGCGCCGCGCATAGCCTCCCGTGCCGTTCAGGCCGGCCACCACGCGCCGTCCGATCATCGCGGCATCGACCCCGGCCCCGACCTCGGCGATGACGCCGCCGACGCCATTGCCCAGGATCGCGGGGAGCGCGGGGAGCATTTCCCGCCGTGGCGGACGGCCCGCGCGTATCTGTGTCTCGACGAACGTCACGCCGCAGAGTTCCACGTCGATGACCACCTCGCCAGGTGCCGCCGCGACCTCGTCGACCTCGGCCGGCTGAAGCACTCCCGGCGGGCCGAATTCCCGCATGACCACCGCGCGCATGATGACCGCCTTCACTTGTCCTTTACTTATCGGAACGTTCTGATCCGATTAGATCCTATCGGAATGTTTTGCTCCGGATAACGACAGGGTGGCGGTAGCCTGGCAACATGCCGTATCGCTCGCTGAGCCCGCAGTCTTGCCGCGGTCGCCAGGCCGAGGCGCGGCGCAACGACCTGGCCGTCCTGGAAGCGGCCAGGGACGTCTTCACCGCTATGGGCGCGGACGCTCCGATAGCGGCCGTGGCCGAACGCGCCGGGGTCGGCATCGGCACGCTCTACCGCCGGTACGGCAGCAAGACCGAACTGCTCCAGCGCCTGTGCGTCCTGGCGATGGAACAAGCACTGGCGGCTGCCGAGGAAGCGCTGAGGGCCGACGACGCGTGGGCCGGCCTGGCCGGGTACGTCGCGGCCTGCGTCGAACTGCGCTCCGGCGCGCTGGCCTCGCTGGCCGGGCAGATCGAGACGACCGCGCGGATGCGCCGCACCGCCAGGCGAAGCATGGAATGCATGACGGAGATCGCCGCCCGCGCGCACCGCGACGGCGGCCTGCGCCCCGACGCCACCGCCATGGACATCACCTGGCTGATCGAGCAATTCAGCCGCCGCGCACCCGACTCGGTCAATCCGGCCGAGGAACACGCCGAAGAACGCGCCGAAGAACGCAACGTGCGCTCGAGGCTGGTAGCCATCGCCCTCGACGGCCTGCGCGCCCGCACGTGCGACGGCCCCGCCGGGACCTTGCCAGGCAGTCAGCCCAGCCTTGAGCACTATGTGAACCGGTGGTCGCGCTCAGGCCGGCTCGAGTTAGGCCGGCTCGAGTTAGGCCAGCTCGAGTTAGGCCAGCTCGAGAACGCCGCCGAGGCTGGTCACGTGGTCGTGGCCGGCGGGTGCCGGGCAGAAGCCGTACGGGTCCAGGTGGACCGGGCGCAGGCCAGCGGCGAGGGCGCCGGTCACGTCGTAGCGCAGGCTGTCGCCGACGTGCAGCACGGTGTCACCCGGCTCGACGCCGAGGATGTCCAGCGCGATCCGGAAGATCACCGGGTCCGGCTTGGCCACGCCCGCCACCGCCGAGTCGACCACGACGCCGACCGGCACGCCGTCCCCGTCGCCGGTCTGGCAGACGCTGAGGCGGCGGAGCTCTGCCTCAACCGTGCCGTCCGAATTCGACACGATGCCGAGCGGGACACCGAGCGCGGCGAGGTCCCGCAACCCGGCATGCACGTCCGGGCCAACGTGCGTCCAGCCGAGGCTGGGGATCCCCGCCATCTCGGCGGCGACCTCGCTGACGTTCTCCAGCGGTACGCCGCAGCCGGTGATGTAGTCGCCCAGGTAGCTGGCCCACCAGGTGTCCCGGTCCGGATCGGGCGAGCCGGGCACGTCGAGCACCGACATCGCGCGGTAGTGCGCGCGCTCCATCGTCACCAGATCCGGCGTCACCCCGGCGGCGGCCAGCGGCGCCAGCATCGCCTCGGGCTGCGGGAAAATCAGCACGCCGCCCGCGTCCAGCAAAATCGCAGTGATGTTCCCATGAGCCACACCTGCACTATATGGTCCGGTCGCTCCGGATGGCCGGCGCCAGGATCACCAGATGGGCGGGTGGCGGTCCTTCCACGGCCGGGCCTCTTCGAGCTGGGCCGACGCTGAGATCAGCGTGCCTTCGCCGCCCATCCGGCCGGCCAGCATGACTCCGATCGGCAATCCGTCGGAGTTCCAGTGCAGCGGGACGTTCACGGCCGGCTGGCCGGACACGTTGTACAGCGCGGTGTAGGGAGTGAACCGCTTCTGCCGCTCGAAGTTCTCTGACGGCTCGACTTCCTCGAAGTAGCCGACCTTGGCCGGAAGCTGGGCAAGGGTCGGAGTCAGCACCGCGTCGTACTGGTTCAGTGCGGCGAGCCCGCCGCGGGTAATCAGCTGCAGGTAGGCCTGGGCGAAGATGAGGTCCGCCGCGCCCGTGGCCAGGCCGCGCTCGCGCAGGTAGCGGGTCAGCGGGCGGAGCAGTTCCACCTGGTCGGGGGCGAGCGGAGCGAGCGTGGCGTAGCTGTACCAGAGCGTCTCGAAGAACGGCACGGTGTCCGGGCCGAACGGCATGGCGATGTCCTCGACCTCGTGTCCGAGGCTGGCCAGGAGCTGGCTGGCGTCCTCGTAGGCGGCCTGCACGTCCGGGTGCACCTCGGCGCCCTCGACCGCGTTCTGCAGCGTGCGGCCGATCCTGAGCTTCTTCGTGCCCGGGTTCGTCGCGTACTCGAGGAAGGGCTTGTCCGCGGGCGGGAGCGTGTACATGTCGCCCGGATAGTTGCCTGACATCACATCGAGCAGCAGCGCCGCGTCGGCGACCGTACGCGCGATCGGGCCGTCGATGCCCAGGCCGGCCAGGTCCGGCATCAGCGGGCCGCCGGACACCCGGCCGCGGGTCGCCTTGATGCCGAACAGGCCGCAGACACTTGACGGAATGCGGATCGAACCGCCGCCGTCACTGCCTTGCGCTGCCGGAGCCATCCCCGCCGCCACCGCGGCGGCCGCGCCACCGCTGGAACCGCCTGCCGAGCGGGTGAGGTCCCACGGCGTCCTGGCCGGCGGGCCTATGTGGGTTTCGGTATAACAGGGCAGGCCGAACTCGGGGGTGGCGGTCTTGCCCAGCATGATCGACCCGGCGCCGCGGAGCCGCTCGACGACGTAGTCGTCGCTGTCGGGGACATTGTCCTTGTAGGTCAGCGAGCCAAGCGTCATCCGCACGCCCGCGACCTGGTTCAGGTCCTTGATCGGAATAGGCACGCCGTGCAGCGGCTGGTCCTCGCCTGGTTCGGTCTGCTCAGCGGCCTTCGCCTGTTGCATGGCAAGGTCCGCGGCGATCGTGAAGAACGCACCGGTCTGCTCGTTGCGTTCATGGGCGCGGCGCAGGTAATGGTCGGTGACGCTGACCGGGGAAAGCTCGCGGGCTCGGATTGCCGCCGCCAGCTCGAGTACGGTCAACTCGTGAATCTCTGCCATGTTACCGAATAGTAGACACGTGAGCCCTGGTTATATAGTCCCATTTCCGGGTCGGATGTCCTGGATAAAACCGGTTCAGGTGGGGGACAATACGTCTTAGTGACGGTGCTATGCGTTAAGACCACGGACAGTTACGCTGAGGTAGTGGGTGAGACCCGGATGGCGCGGCCTAAATTCAGAAAAGGAAAGTCGCCGACCCCACTGGTGATGATTACCGAGCGCAATGGCCGAGGGCGCGATGACCCACGGCAACCTCTGAACGGAGCGGAGTCCGTGAGCACTCCATCGTCGGCATCCGGGACACCGGAGCATGACGGTCCGCCAGCCTGGCCGGGCGTACCTTCACAGCGGCAGCAGCCGCCCGCCGCGCCGGATTCGTTCGCGGCAGCCGATCAGCCGCCCGCGGCGGACTCGTTCCCGCCGGACTCGTTCCCGCCCGGCTCGTTCCCGCCCGGCTCGTTCGCGACGGATTCCTTCGCGACGGATTCGCTCGCGACGAACCCGCCCGCGCCAAGTGAGCCCGCCGCACCCGAACCCCAGGCCGCCGAGGAGCCGGCGCCGCCGCAAGAGGCCTCGTTCTGGGACTGGAAACCGGACGACGACGCCGAGGACATGCGCTTCTCCATCGATGACGAGACGGAGACAGCCGCCGCGCCGACCGAGGAGCCCGTCATCGTCGACGGCACCGTCGTCGCGGAATCACCCGGCGCGGAAGAGCCCGCGTTCACGGAAGAGCCCGCCGCCCCGCGGGAGGAGGGAATCGGGCATCGGCTAGGCCCGCTGGACCACATCTTCGGCCACACCAGGATGGGTATGTGGCGGCGCCGCATGGTCATCGCCGTGGTGATCGGGATCGTCGTCTCGATCCTGCTGAACTGGCAGGTCGGAGTCACGCTCGCGGTGCTGTTCGCGGTCGCCGACACGATCTTCAGGTCCAGGACCCCGGTGGTGACCTCGCCGCTGCCCGGCGTGAAGCTCACCCGTGCGCAGCGGCAGACCCAGAACCAGCTGAACGGCCTGGAAAAGGCCGGTTACAAGGCACTGCACTCCCGGCTCATCCCGGACAGCGAAGACCACATCGACCACCTGGTGATCGGTCCGGCCGGGGTGTTCGCCATCGACTCCGAGTACTGGGACAAGCACCTGCCGATCCGCACCAAGAACGCGCGCCAGCTATGGCACGGGCCGTTCAGCATGAAGGACAGGCTCGAGCACGCCCGCTGGGAGGCGGAACAGGCCTCTGAGCTGCTGACCAGGATGGCCAGCCCGCAACTGCTGAGCAGGCTGCCCGGCGGCCACGTCACCGTGAGGCCGGCCATGGCCGTGTACGGGCCGAAGATCCCCTGGGACGTGGCCACGATCAGGGACGTCGACGTTTTCAAGGGCGGCCGGCTGCGTGTCTACCTGCGCCGGTATGCCAGGCAGAACGACGCCAGGCCGCTCGACCCCTCCGAAATCGACGAGCTACTCACCGCGGCGCACCGGGCGCTGCCGCACCTCGACCCAGGCATCCTCGCGCCCCAGCCCGCGTAGCGGACGGTCCTAGTCCGCATTGCGGGCACCGTGGGGGCCCACGGGCGCGGTAACCTTATGTGCTCCAGTTAGGTCGCCCTTTGGGAGCCGATTATGCCTACGCTCAGGTCTCGTACGGTCACGCACGGCAGGAATATGGCGGGAGCCCGCGCCCTCCTCCGGGCGACCGGCGTAGCCCGCGAGGACATCGGCAAGCCGATCATCGCCGTGGCCAACAGCTTCACCGAGTTCGTTCCCGGACACGTGCACCTGCGCGAAGTCGGCCAGGTCGTCGCCGACGCGGTCCGCGCGGCCGGCGCGATACCCAGGGAATTCAACACGATCGCGGTCGATGATGGCATCGCGATGGGGCACGGCGGCATGCTGTACTCGCTGCCCAGCCGTGAGCTGATCGCCGACTCGGTCGAGTACATGGTGAACGCGCACTGCGCCGACGCGATGATCTGCATCTCGAACTGCGACAAGATCACTCCGGGCATGCTGATCGCCGCCATGCGGCTGAACATCCCCACGGTGTTCGTGTCCGGCGGGCCCATGGAGGCCGGCAAGCCGGTCGCCGGCTCGGTGACGAAACTGGACCTGATCGACCCGATGATCGCGTCGGCCGACCCGTCAGTGTCGGACGACGAACTGCTCGCCATGGAAGAATCCGCGTGCCCGACCTGCGGGTCCTGCTCGGGCATGTTCACCGCGAACTCGATGAACTGCCTCGCCGAGGCGATCGGGCTCGCCCTGCCGGGCAACGGCACCGTGCTCGCCACGCACGCTGCCCGCCGCGCGCTCTTCGAGCGGGCCGGTGAGCTGATCGTTTCCGTGACCCGCGCCTATTACCAGGACGGGGACGAGTCGGTCCTCCCCCGCTCCATCTGCACGCGTGACGCGTTCGAGAACGCCATGGCGCTGGATGTGGCCATGGGCGGGTCGACCAACACGATCCTGCACCTGCTGGCCGCCGCGCACGAGGCTGGCGTGAACTTCGGCCTCAAGGAGATCGACGAGCTGTCCCGGCGGGTGCCCTGCCTGTGCAAGGTCGCCCCGTCCAGCTCCTATCACGTCGAGGACGTGCACCGGGCCGGCGGTATCCCGACGATTCTGGGCGAACTCGACCGCGCCGGGCTGCTCAACCGGGGCGTCCGCACGGTGCACTCCGATTCGCTCGCCTCGTTCCTATCGGCTTGGGACCTGGGGTCTGAGACGGTGTCCGAAGACGCGGTCTCGCTGTATCACGCGGCGCCTGGCGGAGTGCGGACGGTCAAGCCGTACTCGCAGTCGTCCACGTGGTCGTCGCTGGACACCGACCGTTCTGGCGGCTGCATCCGGGACATCGAGCACGCCTACAGCGCCGACGGCGGGCTCGCCGTGCTGTACGGGAACCTCGCGCCGGACGGCGCGATCGTGAAAACCGCGGGGGTGCCCTCGGAGCTGCTTACTTTCTCCGGCCCGGCCGTCGTCTTCGAGTCACAGGAAGACGCCGTGGACGGGATCCTGGCCGGTGCCGTGAAGGCCGGCGACGTGGTGATCATCAGGTACGAGGGTCCGCGTGGCGGGCCGGGCATGCAGGAGATGCTGTACCCGACCAGCTTCCTCAAGGGCAAGGGCCTGGGTCGCGCCTGCGCGCTGATCACCGACGGGCGGTTCTCTGGCGGGACCTCTGGCCTGTCGATCTGCCATGCCGCGCCCGAGGCGGCAGGCGGCGGCGCGATCGCGCTGGCCGAGACCGGCGACGCCGTGTCGATCGACATCCCCCGGCGCTCCCTGGAGCTCGAGGTTCCTGACGACGTGCTTGAATCGCGGCGCTCAGCGCTGCTCTCCGCCCTCGGCGGCTACCGGCCGGCGTCGCGGCAGCGGCAGGTAAGCGCCGCGCTGCAGATCTACGCCGCGATGGCCACGTCGGCGTCCACCGGCGCGGCGCGGAACATCTCGCAAATCACCGGCGCTTCATGACGGGGTTTGTCAGGGACGCCCGCGCGACGGACGCGGCCCCGCTGGCACGCGTGCAAGTGGCAAGCTGGCAGTGCACCTACGACGGGATCGTTGACGTCGGCCTGCTGGCGTCACTGACCAGCGACGACGCTCTCACTGAATGGGAGTCGCGCTGGCGGGAGGCGATCACGAACCCGCCGACGACCAGGCACCGGGTCCTGGTCGCGGTCACCGACGGCACCCGCGATGTGGTGGGCTTCGCCTCGGTCGGCCCGGCCACCGACGAGGACCGCTGGCCGGGTACCGACGCGTCCCTGTACGAACTGCGGGTGCTGCCGGACCAGACCAGGCAGGGCCACGGCGGCCGCCTGCTGCACGCGGTCGCCAGCACGCTGGCCGACGACGGCTTCCAGACGGTGAGTACGTGGGCTATCACGGCGGACACGGCTCTGCGAGAGTTCCTCGAGGGGTCGGGCTGGGCGCCGGACGGCGCGCGCGCTGACCTGGACGTCGGCGTCACTGTACCGGCGGTGCGACTGCACACCCGGATTGCCGAATAGGATTCCCGGGTGGCAAATGCGCGGGAGTGGATATCGGGGACGAGACCGCGGACACTGCCCGCGGCCGTCGTACCGGTACTGATCGGTTCAGGGGTAGCCGCCGGATACGGCAAGTTCTCCTGGTGGCGGGCTGGGCTGGCGCTGCTGGTGGCGCTCGCACTGCAGATCGGGGTCAACTACGCCAACGACTACAGCGACGGCGTGCGCGGTTCCGATGACAAACGGGTCGGCCCGGTACGGCTGGTCGCGGCCGGCCTGGCGCCGCCGAAGCAGGTGCTTCTCGCCGCCTTCGGCTGCTTCGCGCTGGCCGGCGTGCTGGGTCTGGTGCTGGCGGCGGTGACGTCCTGGTGGCTGGTGGCCGGTGGCGCGGCGTGCATCGCGGCTGCCTGGTTCTACACCGGCGGATCACACCCGTACGGGTATATGGGCCTGGGCGAGATCTTCGTCTTCGCGTTCTTCGGCGTGGCGGCCGTGGCCGGCACGGCCTACGTGCAGATGGAACGGCTGAGCTGGCTGGGCCTGGCCGCGTCCGTGCCGGCCGGCCTGCTGGCCTGCGCACTGCTGATGGTCAACAACCTTCGCGATATCCGTTCTGATACGCAGGCGGGAAAGCGGACACTGGCGGTCAGGATCGGTGACGCGCGCACCCGGATGGCCTATGTCGGTTCCCTTGTGATTCCGTTCGCATTTGCAGTAGTGCTGGCCGGATGGAGGCCACTGACATTGCTCGCTTTGCTCGTGCTGCCACTGACCCGGATGCCCATCCAGTCGGTACGGGCCGGCGCCTCGGGACCTGCCCTGATTCGGACACTAGGGCAGACCAGTCGGATACAGCTTGCATTCGGCATAGCGTTGACAGTAGGTCTCGCCGCGCACATTTCGTGGTTATTGATGGCTCGCCCGGGAAAAAGTGGCATATTACCGGCATCACGGCTTACGACGCGGTACTCTCGCCATAATCCCAGGTGAGCGCCAGCGCTAAACCAACGAGTAAAGGTACCGCTGTTGCAAATGTCTCCGGCCGACCAGGGCGACAATAACGCGACGTTCCTCGCTCAGTTCCGCGCGCTCCGTGATCGCGCCGGACTTGACTACGTGGAACTGGCGGCCAAGACGCATTTCCCCACCGACGTGCTGAGGGATGCGGAAGCCGGCCCCGGCCTACCGGGACTGCCGGTACTCGCCGCCTATGTCCGCGCGTGCGAAGCCGACGTGGCCGAGTGGGAAGAACGGTGGCGGCTACTCGCCGATGGTCAGCCCGGGTTGCTTCTGGACGCCGAGCGGGATGAGAGCGGCCTGCCGGTCCGCCCCGCGGGAGCGAGCCCCGCCGCGGTAGCGGGCGCCCGCGCTGGTGTCACCGTGGCGCCGGCCGACGTGCACGATCCGGAGCGGATCAAGGCGGCGCTGCGCGCACACCGCACGCGGGAAGACAAGTCCGTCCCCGGGCACGACCCGGCCTCCGTTAGCAGCGGCTGGGACTCCGGACCTGGCAGTAGCGCGAATGGCGGCTCGACGACGACGCTCGCCAACGGCCACCACCACGGGCAGAACGGGCTGGGTACTACCAACGTCGACTCTGCCGGCCACACGCCTGACCCCAGCCACGCGCCTGACCCCAGCTACGCGGAGCCCTTCGCGGTGGATGACTCCCCCACGGCAGGCCCGGACACGGCAACCGCGGCCAGCGCTGCCGCCGGTTCCTCCGCCGGGCATTCCACGCTCGGGGGCACGTCACGGGCGACCGCGACCCGCGCTCGCCGAACGGCCGGCAACACCAGGATTAAGATCGCTATCGCCGCGGTCGTAGCCGTCGTCGTGATCGGCTGCATCCTCCTGATCGCCCTCGTCTGAGCCGCGATCAACGTGGAGGATCACCCCTTCGTGGAAGGTAGACCCTCGTAAACGGGGGTCAGGACTCCACGAAGGGTAAATCCACCACGTTGTCCGGGTGCGGCGCCGCGGGCTTAGTTCCCTTCCGGCTCCGATCCGTTCATGGGGAGGTCGGTACCGCTGTCGAAGGGCGGTGGCTCGAGCGCGGCGGCCACCCCCGCGGCGTCGAGGACCTTACTCAGGTCGAGGGGTTCGACTGCCTTGTCGCCGCCGTTGCGCGGTTCCCGATCCCGCTTCGGGCTGGGTGCCGCGTCGCTCTGCTCACCGCTGAAGGCATTGGTGACCATCTTGAGCGCGGAGGTCACCTCGCTCGGGATGACCCAGAACGTGTTGCCCTCGCCCTGGGCCAGCTGCGGCAGCATCTGCAGGTACTGGTAAGCGAGCAGCTTGGGATCGGGGTCGTTGTCGTGCACGGCCTGGAAGACCATCTCGATGGCCTGCGCCTGGCCTTCGGCGCGAAGGACCGCGCTCTGCTTGGCACCTTCGGCGGTCAAGATGGCACTTTGCTTCTCCCCTTCCGCGGTGAGGATCTTGGACTGCTTGACCCCTTCCGCGGTGAGGATCGCGGCGCGCTTCTCCCGCTCGGCGCGCATCTGCTTCTCCATGGCGTCCTTGACGGACTTGGGCGGGTCAATGGCCTTGATCTCGACCCTGGTGACCCGGACGCCCCACTTGCCCGACGCGTCGTCGAGCACCCCGCGCAACATGTTGTTGATCTTGTCCCGGGAAGTCAGCGACGCCTCGAGGTCCATCGACCCGATGACGCTGCGCAGCATGGTGGCAGTGAGCTGCTCGATCGCCTGGATGTAGTTGACGATCTCGTAGTCCGCCGCCCGCGGGTCGGTCACCTGGAAGAACAGCACGGTGTCGATGAGCACGACGAGGTTGTCCTCGGTGATCACCGGGGCGCCGTTGAAAGCTACCACCTGCTCGCGCAGGTCGATCTCCTTCTTCACCCGGTCGATGAACGGGATGATGAAGTTCATCCCCGGCTCCAGTGTCTTCCGGTACCGGCCGAAACGCTCGATGTTGCGGGCGCGTGCCTGCGGCACGATCCGGACCGACCTAAACACAGTGATGATGATCAGCAAGGCGACAATCGCGCCGATGATGATCTCTGCCAGCATGGCTACTCCCGGGGGTGTACAAGGGCGGTGGCACCGTCGATCTGCCAAACTTCGACCTTGGTGCCGACCGGGATCACCAGCTCTTCGTCGTATGCGCGCGAGGACCATTCCTCGCCGCCGATGCGGACTCGTCCGCCGTGGCCGGTGACTTCCTCAAGAACGATCGCGGGCCGGCCGACGAGCGCGGCGGTCCCGGTACGCAGCAGCGGTGGCTGCTTGATGTGCCGCATCGCGATGGGCCGGACGAAGCCAAGTCCGGCACCGGCCGCGACCGCGAACGCGGCGAGTTGGATGGCGAAGTCGAGGTGAAACGCCCCGGCCACCGCCGCGATCACCGCCGCTACCGCGATCAGGCCAAATGCCAGTGTCGTGGTCAGGAGCTCGGCCACGCCGAGCACCGCTGCCACGATCAGCCATATGATCCAGGACATCATCGCCGCCCTGCGGAGGTGTTCTCGTTCGACTGTAACTCGGGCCGGATATCTTTCGCATCACGACACAGGAGCGGACCTTACGCTAATCTCTGATTGCTTAGCGTTACCATATGCTTACTACCCCGAGAGTACGAATATATTCAAACGGCGACAAATGCTCTTCTCGGTCCTGCTCGGGATTTCTATCGACCTACACTCTTGAAGTAGGGCCGTTCGCGGCTGAACGGGTCCAGGAGGTACCTGGTGGAACGTGGCGATGCCGAATCCGGGCGCGACGCGTACAGCCAGAGCCGGATCAGCGGTGATGGCAGCGGGCACGATGATCGTGGGGGAAAGCTGGATAACGCGGAAAACGGGGACTACGGGCATTTGCTTAGCCGGCCCGATGAGACGCCACAGCGATCATCGAGGTTCCGCCCCGGCCGCTTTCGCACGCGCTCTTCCGGGCCGGACCCGACCGATGTGGCAACCGACGGCCGACCGGGCGACGGGCTTGCGGGCAACGGGCTTGCGGGCAACGGGCTTGCGGGCAACGGCACCGCTGACATCGGCGGACCAGCGAACGGCGCGCCGGACGGCGCCGGCGTTCCCAGCCGGCCGTGGCCGCAGCCCGGCGGCTCCGTGCCGCCGTCAGCAAGCCAGTACCTGCCGAACGGGCGCCGGATACCACCGCGGCCCTACCGTCCGCCCACCTTGCCACCGGACGCGAGCCAGGCACCATACCCAGGCAACCGCATCCGCGGCCCCGCGGCCCCTGGAGCCATGCCCTTCGGAGCACACGCGCGGGGACCCCAAGCCCCAGGAACCGCACGCCCGGCAGGTCCCAACCCGGCAAATCAAGGCCCGGCGAATCAAGGCATGTACGGCGGCGGCGTAGGCGCTGCCGGTGCTGGCGCGCACGGCGGCCCGCACGCTGCCAGTGCTGGCGCGCACGCCGCTCCAGGCACCTCAGCTGCTGGCGCTCCAGGAACCTCCGGTGCTGGCGTGCACGGCGGTCCAGGCGCCGCCGGTCCTAGCATGCATGCCGGTCCCGGCCCAGCCGGTCCGGGGATGCGGGGTCCGGGTCCGGCACCGGCCGGTCCCGGTACGGCCAGCCCAGTACCACCTAGCCCCGGGCAGCCCGGCCCGGGAGCACCCGGCCTCGGACAGGCCGGTCCGGGAGCACGCGGTCCGGGGGCACCCGGGCCCGGGCAGGCAGGGCCGGGAGCACCCGGGCCGGGGCAGGCCGACCGGCCGCAACCAGGCAGCGGACCCGGCTACCGCGGCAACGGGCGCAGCTTCCGCGACCGGCCGCGGCCGCAGAACCAGCCTCCCCGCACGGGCACCGCTGGCCAGACGCAGCGCAACGGCCAGGCTCCGCGCGCCGGTCAGCCGCCACGGATGAGCCCGCCGCGCACCGGGTCATACACTCGCACCGGCCAGTACCCGCGTACCGGCCCGTTCCCGCGAACGGGTCCGTTCCCGCGAACCGGCCAGAATCCACGTAACGGCCAGCCACCGCGCACCGGCCAGTACCGGCCCGGCGGCCAGCCAGCACCGGACAGCCAAGGCGCGGGCAGCCCAAATCCAGGCGCGGGCAGCCCAGGTCCAGGCGCGGGCAGCCCAGGCCCAGGCAGCCCAGGTCCAGGCCCAGGCAGCCCGAGTCCAGGCAGCATGGGCCCGAACAGCCAGGCGAGTCAGTCCGCCCAGGCCCCTCCCGGGCGAACCGGGCAGCTGATCCGGCAGCGCGACACCGCGATTCCTGAACAGCCAGCGACCACCGGCACGCAGCCGATCGCGGCGATCGCGCCGGACGGGCTCGACTCGTTCGCCAGGGACTTGCGTGCCCTTCGCGCCAAGGCCGAACTGGACTACCCGGAGATGGCCGAACGCTCCCACTACACGATGAAGACGCTGGCTTCGGCCGCCGGCGGGATCCGGCTGCCCACGCTGCCCGTCGCCATGGCCTTCGTTCGTGCGTGCGACGGGGACGAGACCGAGTGGGAAGAACGCTGGCACAAGATCGCCGAGAAGGTCGCCGCCGAGAAGCCGAACTCCACGACCGACGAGCAGCCGGCTGAGCCAGGTGACACGCCAGCGGCACCGGAGCCTCCGCAGCCGAACAAGCAGGCGGACTCCGGCGAGGTCTACGTGATCACCTCCGCCAAGCCCCGCCAGCAAGACTGGTAGCAGGCACGACCGGTAACGAGCGCTACCTGGGCATATGACACAATGAGCAGAGTGCTGCCTGCCGATAACCACGTACATTCGCAATGGTCATGGGATACCGGGGCAGACGCCTCCATGGCGCGCAGTTGCGAACAGGCGATCTCACTCGGCATACCCGTCGTCGCCTTCACCGATCACCTGGACTTCCTGAGCTTCAGCGCCGATGACCGGATCGCCTCGGAAGGCCTCGACCCGCACCGGTACTCGCGGATGCTACTGCTCGACGTGGACGGCTACCTCGCCTCCGTCGAGCAGTGCCGCGACCGTTACCCGGAGCTGCGGATCCTGACCGGCGCGGAGATCGGCGAGGCGCACCTGTTCGGCGCCAGCGCGGAGAGGGTCGTCACCGCCGCCGGCCTGAACCGGATACTGGGCTCGGTGCACGCGATACCGCTCAACGGGCAGCTGACGGCGGCCGAGGACATCTTCCGCCAGTTGCCGGCCGACGAGGCAATGCGCCAGTACCTCGGCGAGGTAGTCCGCCTGATCGAGGGCAGCGACCTGTTCCAGGTGCTGGCTCACCTGGATTTCGCCAGGCGGAGCTGGCCGTCAATGGCCGGGCCGTACGAGGAGAAGGCGTTCGAGGCCGAATACCGCGCGATACTGCGCGCGCTCGCGGCCAGCGGGCGGGCTCTGGAGCTGAATACCAAGAGCCCGCTGGTCCAGGTTGAGCTGCTGCGCTGGTGGCGGGAGGCGGGCGGCACCACGCTGTCGTTCGGCAGCGACGCGCACCAGCCGTGGCGGGTCGGCGACAAGTTCCGCGACGCCGTCGCGATCGCGGACGCGGCGGGCTTCGCGCCAGGCCGCGACCCGTTCGACTTCTGGCTGGCCAGATGAGAGTTCTGGCTGGCCATATAGAACTTCTGGCTGGCGACATGAGAACGGGCCTGGTCTAGGTGGAGGCTAGTCCAGGCCCGAGTCGCAGGGTCTACTCGTAGGAATCGGGGTCTAGGCCGCGGGAGGTGGACTAGGTCCCTGTGGACAAAACGGAAGGCAAGAAGGGCGGCTAGGTCCAGGTATCCGGCAGGTGGGGAGACCAGGTCAACGGCGTGACGCCGGGTATGCCGCTTCGGCTCTGGCAATGGACGGCGTACCGCAGCTGCGTGTAATAAGTTTCGCGGTCGCGGAGCTCAGGCCGCGCCTCGAGTCCAACAGTGCGGCTGACGGTTCTCCGCGACGGCAGTGCCGCATACTCGCATCCGCCATCGTTGGCCGTTAGATCACGGGCCGGAAGATCGTCATCGGGGTGGTTCATCGCCACAGTACACCTCAAAATCCATTGTCGAACTTTTGTGCGTTCCTTCGTGATCGACGAGGGAACACTTCCTGTTGTCTACGGAGCGAAGTTCTTTCGCTACCTTTAGTAGTGTAACTGTGTGTACGGTACTCATTGCAATGAGTTGCAGGGTAATAGTTACATATCTTCCAGGTAAGTACCCGGGCGAAGTGGCGCAGAGTAGCGGAAACAGCAGGTCAACGGCACAATCCGTTGCCAGGCAGCCGCCCGCGAGTGCCAGGTAAGTCTGTTATGAGAAAATTACTGTCCGCGCATGATGTTGCCGATGATGCCGCCCACGACGCCACCTTCCACCGGCGCGGCAGCACTCTGCGTAGTCAGATACGGCTGGAGCGCGTGCGCGAGGATCGGCAGCGGCATGGACTGAAGCCAGACCTGGCCCGGGCCGGTCAGCGCCACCAGGTGGAACCCGTCGCCGCCGTACATGCCCGCGCGGAAGCCCTGCTGGAATCCGCTGCCGGGGACGACGCCTTCGGTGCCGCACAGCCAGCCGTGCCGGTGCACCATGAACGCCTGGCCCTGGGCAATGTCAACGGGCATGATGTGCCCGGGCAGCTTGGCGGCGAACGCGACCATGCCCGGGCCGCCCTCGGCCTGGTACCGGGTGAGGAACAGCGAGCCGCCGCCGATCATCCGCTTCAGGCCGCCCATCAGGCCGCCGCCACCACCGCCACCGGACCCGCCGCCGGTGGTCTGTGACATCTGCACGTTGGGTGTCATCCACGACAGCTCGCCGTGCGTGGTGACGACCTCTTCGCCGGGCTGCAAGGTAATCTCGAGCACGGGCATCGTGGTGCCTTTAATGTCAGCCTGCATGAAGCGAATCATATTGCCAGCACCGACCACGTCCGATTCCCGCCAGTAACCACTTCGCGGAGCGGGTTTACTGTGAGCGTGGACGACGATCAGCGCTATCAGGCGGCGGTGAGCAAGGACGCCAGATTCGACGGGGTGTTCTTCATCAGCGTGACCTCGACCGGCATTTACTGCAGGCCTTCGTGCCCGGCGATCACGCCCAAGCGGGCCAACATGCGCTTCTACCGTACCGCCGCCGGCGCGCAGGAGGCCGGCTTCCGCGCGTGCAAGCGATGCCGGCCGGACGCGTCCCCCGGCTCGCCGGAGTGGAACATCCGCGCCGACGTCGTGGGCCGCGCGATGCGGCTCATCGGCGACGGCGTCGTCGACCGTGACGGCGTGGCGGGACTGGCCTCACGCCTGGGCTACGAACAGCGGCAGGTACGCCGGCTAGTCACCGCCGAACTCGGAGCCGGCCCGCTGGCCATCGCCAGGGCACAGCGCGCGCAGACGGCGCGGGTGCTGACCGAGACCACGCGGCTGCCGCTGTCGGAGATAGCGTTCGCGGCCGGGTTCGCCAGCATCAGGCAGTTCAACGCCACGATGCACGAGGTGTTCGCGGCCACGCCGAGCGAGCTGCGCACGAAATCGCGGCATGTGCCGAGCGCACCTGGCGCGCTCTCGGTCCGGCTGCCGTACCGGACGCCGATTGACCTGGACCGGATGTTCCGGTTCCTGGCCGCACGCGCCATTCCCGGCGTGGAATCGGCGTCGGGCACCGAATACCGGCGGACGCTGCTGCTCCCGCACGGAACCGGGATCGTCACGCTGACTTCGCAGGAAACGACGCCGGGGTACGTATCGTGCGAGCTGAGGCTCGCCGACCTGCGCGACCTGACCACTGCCGTGCAGCGGTGCCGCCGGCTGCTCGACCTGGACGCCGACACGTCGCCCGTCTGCGACGTGCTGGGCAAGGACCCGGTGCTCGGCCCGCTGGCCGCGGCCTGCCCCGGACGGCGGGTACCCGGTCACGTGGACGGCGACGAACTCGCGATCCGCGCCGTGCTCGGCCAGCAGGTCTCGGTGGCCGCCGCCCGCAAGCTGGGCTCGCGGCTGGTGGAGGCGTACGGCAAGCCGCTCGAGCAGCCGGACGGTGACCTGACCCACTGCTTCCCGTCCTCGGCGACGCTGGCGTCGGTCGATCCCTCGGCATTGCCGATGCCGGGTACCCGCGGCAGAGCGCTGACCGGGCTGGCGGCGGCGCTCGCTTCCGGCGAGGTGCCGCTCGACCCGGGCGCGGACAGGGAGCGCGCATTCGGCCAGCTCGTCGCGCTGCCGGGAATCGGGCCGTGGACGGCGTCCTACATCTTGATGCGCGCGCTGTCCGATCCGGACGCGGACCTGCCCGGCGACGTGGGCGTGCGTGACGCGCTCCGCCTGCTGGCCGGCTCGGGCATAGAGAATACGAGGCCGTGGCGCTCGTACGCGGTGCAGCACCTGTGGGCATTCATGGAAGAACAGCGGGAAGAACAACGGGAGGTATGACAGATGAACGGCTCCTTCGTAGCGGCCACACCCGGTACGACGCTGACCGACCTGGCGGACACGCCGATCGGCAAGTTGCGGCTGACCAGCGACGGCAACGCGCTGACCGGCTTGTGCTTCCCTGGTCTCGGGGCGCAGCTGAACATTGACGGCGCGCGGTCAGACCCGGCCTGGTTCGACGAGGTCAAGACGCAGCTGGATGCGTACTTCGCCGGCGAGCTGACCGAGTTCAAACTGCCGCTGGCGCCGACGGGTAGCCCGTTCCAGCTCGCCGTCTGGGCCGAGCTGACCCGGATCCCGTACGGGCTCACCAAGTCCTACGGCGACATCGCCCGCGCGCTCGGCAAGCCACCGAGCGCCTCCCGCGCCGTGGGCGGCGCGAACCACAACAACCCGATCGCGGTCATCGTGCCCTGCCACCGGGTGATCGGCGCCGACGGCGGCCTCACCGGGTACGGCGGCGGCCTGGACCGCAAGCTCACGCTGCTCAAGCTGGAGGGCTCGGCCGGCCTGTGGTTATAGCGTTACCCCATGGTCGCGCTCCTGCTCGTCGCCGTCGCGCTCGGGCTGTCGAACTTCGCGGCGTCGATCGGTCTCGGCGCCGCGGGCGAGGCGGGTGCGGCCCGGGTAGCGGTGGTGTTCGGCGTGTTCGAGGCCGGGATGCCGGTGGCGGGGCTGGCCCTCGGCCATGGCCTTGCTCGTAGCCTCGGGCACGGCGCGCACTGGGCCGGCGGCGCGCTCCTGATCGTGGTCGGCGGGTACACGCTGCTGTCTTCGCGCGACTCCCCCGGTGCGGGCGCGCCCGCCGGGCTCGGGCGGCTGGTCGTGGTCGGGTTCGCGCTCAGCGTGGACAACCTGGCGGCGGGGTTCGCGCTCGGCGCGTATCACGTGGCGTTCTGGGTGGCGGCGGTGGTGATAGGTGTGGTGAGCGTCGCCATGTCGCTGATCGGCCTGAAGCTGGGCGCTCGG
>DASXDG010000347.1:0-1985 GCA_036490795.1 Streptosporangiaceae bacterium | reverse complement strand
CAGGTAGGCGAGGAGACTCGGCGGGGTCAAGCGATGATCCGATCCGCTCGCCCGCGGCCCCCTGTATCGGGACTGGTGAGCGTCCCGCGTCGAATGGATGTCCAAATCATCCCTTCGGGTTGCTGCGGCGCAGGTCAGAGCCCTGGTGGACTATCCCCTGGTAAGGAGAAGGTCTACGGTTCGATTCCGTAAAGGGGCTCGTCAACGGCCTATTCCGATCACGGGACGGGCCGTTTCGCATGCTGGTGCAGCAGCAAAGTTACGGCAGTTGTAGATCGTGACCTTGGTTGTGTAGCTGCAGGGCACCGCTGCGGCTGCCAGGCGGAGAGTCGCAGCGGCGTGACGCTCTGGTAACGCCCGGCGGGAAGCGCGGGAAGGCGGGCGCGGCTGCCGTGATCATGCCAGTTTGTGGAACAAAACAATCCGACGGCAGCCGCTGATGCCAGCGTAGATCATGACGTGCACGGCGGGCTGCTCGATGACCTGATGGCGCGGGTCGCACCGTGTTTCGCCCGGCGGGAGACACGCCTGACCTGCCGGGACATGGTGCACGGCCTGCTGACCGAACTCGAAGATCACAACTGCTGGACCATGGCCGAGGCCGCCGGGCACCCGGGGCCGCACCGGATGCAGCACCTGCTGTCCCGCGCCCGCGTCGATGACCGGCAGGTGCTCGATTCCGCCGCGGACTGGGCGGCCGGGCACCTGACCGCCGGGCAGGACGAGGGCGACGTGGTGCTGATCGTGGACGAGACCGCCGACGCGAAGTCCTCCGGTGACTGCGCGGGGGCGGCCCGCCAGTACAGCGGCACGATCGGCGGGATCGCGATGTGCCAGGTCGCGGTCACCCTCACCTGCGCGGCCCCGGCCGGGCATGCCCTGATCGGCCGTGCCCTGTACCTGCCCGCGGACCGGGCCGCCGACGAGGAGCGCCGCGAACTCGCCGGGGTACCGGACGAGGTCATGTTCGCGACCAAGCCGGAACTGGCCGGGCAGCTGCTGCAGCACGCCCATGACCTGGGCATCCGCGCCGCATTCATCGCCGGCGACGAGGTATACGGCGGTCTTGAGCTGCGCCGCGGCATCCGCGAGCGCGGCGCCGGCTACGTCCTGGCCGTCCGCTCCAACCACACGGTGACCCTGCCCTCAAACCGCCGCCTCACCGTAAAGAAGGCCGCTGACCTGCTTAAACCCGCCATGTGGCAGCGGATGCGCACTGGCTCGGCCACCAAGGGCGCCAAGGACTACCACTGGGCCATGATCGAGATCACCCCCGACGACACCCCTGACGGCCACGACGACGGGCACGCCGTCCTGCTGCTCCGGCGCCACCGCTACACCGGCACCGTCAGCTACTACCGGTGCTGGACCCCGGGCCCGGTCCCGCTGGCAAAGCTGATCCAGGTAGCCGTCACCCGGTGGAAAATCGAGGAAGACCACCAGCTCTCCAAGCAGGTCACGGGGCTGGACGCCGGCCAGGTCACCACCTGGGCCTCCTGGCACCGCTGGACCGCGATCAGCCTGCTCGCCTGTGCCTTCCTCGCCGTCGCCGCCGCCTGGCAGCGTGCCCTCGACGGTCACGCCGGCATCCTCGACCTGATCCCTGTCACCATGCCTGAACTGCTACGACAGCTCCGCGGGACCGTCATCGCCGAGCCCCGCCGCGACAAGCCGCACCGCGACGCCTGGACGCTGTGGCGACGCCGCCACCAGTACCGCGCCCAGCAAGCCCACCAGCGCTGGCACGCCTACGCCGACGAGGTGCCGCAGCTGTAACGAACTACAACTGCCGTAAAAGTGCAGCAGTGTCTCAGGGGCCGAGCTGGTCGCCGAGTTTGCGGAGTGCTTCGCGTGTCGCCGAGGACACGACTTCGGTGTAGATCTTCATTGTGATGGCGATCTTGCTATGCCGTAGGAACGGCTGAGCGGTCCGTGACCGAACGGCTGGCGCTCCCGCTCATTCGTTTTCGAATGGGCGCACCTCG
>DASXDG010000346.1:0-11725 GCA_036490795.1 Streptosporangiaceae bacterium | reverse complement strand
TCATGACCAGGCACCGCCGCGGCCTGCAGTCGGGGCTGGACCCACGGCGGTCGGCTGTGGCCGCGCTCAACACATCGGGTCGCGCGGTCCTGTTCGCGGGCGGCACAGTGTGCATCGCCCTGCTCGGCCTGCTCACGCTCGACCAGGGATTCCTCGACGGGCTGGCTTTCGCGGCGGTGATCACCGTAGCGTGCACCGTGCTCGCGGCGATCACGCTGCTGCCCGCTCTGTTCGGCGTGCTCGGCCTGCGCGTGCTGAGCCGCAGGCAACGCCGCAGGCAACGCCGCAGGCTGCGGGCCAACGGGCCGGACCGCGCGGAGAGTCGTAGCGGCATGTGGGCACGCTGGTCGCGCACCGTGCCCCGGTTCCCCGCCGTGCTCGCCGCCGCTGCCGTCGCGGTCATGGTCGTGGTGTCCCTTCCCGTGCTGCACCTGCGGCTGGGCTTTGCCGACGCGTCCAACGACCCCACCTCGACCAGCAGCTACCAGGCATACGAAATTCTCGCTGACGGGTTCGGGCCGGGCTTCAACGGCCCACTGCTTCTGGTCGCCCAGGCTCAGTCCGCGGCCGACACCGCGGCGCTTGACCGGCTCGACCGCGCCCTCACCGCCGTCCCGGGGGTGGCCGCCGTGCAAGCCGGGCCAGTGCGAGCCGGGTCAGGTGCCGGGCGGGCGGTCGAGGTGACCCAGGTCCTGCCCGCTACGGCGCCAGAAGCGCCGGCCACCTCGGCCCTGATCACGCGGCTGCGGAACACCGTCATACCCCGCTACACGCGCGGCACCACGCTGCGCGTCTACGTGGGCGGACTGACCGCCACGTTCGACGACTTCGCGGCGGTGACAAGCGCCAAGCTGCCCTGGCTGCTCGCGGCGATCGCGGGCTTCAGCTTCCTGCTGCTCATGCTCGCCTTCCGCAGCCTGCTCATCCCGGCGATCACAGCGGTGCTGAACCTGCTGTCGGCGGCCGCCTCGTTCGGCGTGCTAACCGCCTTCTTCCAGTGGGGCTGGGGCACCAGGGCCCTCGGCCTCGGCGCGCCCGTCCCGGTCGAGGGCTACCTGCCAGGGCTCGTGCTGGCGGTCCTGTTCGGCCTGTCCATGGACTACCAGGTGTTCCTGGTCAGCAGGATGGCCGAGGAATGGTCCGGTACCCGTGACAACGCGCGGGCGGTGCTCGCGGGCCAGCGCGACACCGCACGCGTGATCACCGCCGCTGCGGCGATCATGATCGCCGTCTTCATCACGTTCGTGTTCATCGGCCAGGTCGACATCGCCGAGTTCGGCATCGGGCTGGCCGCCGCCGTGGCGCTGGACGCCTTCGTCCTGCGGACCGTGCTCGTGCCGGCCGTGATGCACCTGTTTGGCCCGGCCAACTGGTGGCTGCCCCGCTGGCTGGACCGCTGCCTGCCACACCTGGCCATCGAGCCCCCCGCGCAGGCGCAGTCGGCGCGCACGCCCCGGTCCGCTCTCGTCTAACTCTGTCCACGGAAGGATTACGTCATGTCCAAAGAAGCTAATCAGTCCCCCTTGCCGGCGGTTCAGTGGCCTCGGTACGGCGTTGACGCGCCAGCGGTCCCGGCGGTTCTCGTCGCCGCCGGGGTGGCATGCTGCCTGGCCGCCGTCCGGCGGCGGCCAGGCAGCATCGCGATGGCGGTCGCTGGGACGGTACTGCTGGCTAACTCCGGCGTTTACCTGCACACCACGCTGCGCGGCAAACTGCGCATCTGGGAGCGGGAACTGGATCGGGCCGGCCTGCAAGGCAACGAGCAACTGCTAGACCTGGGCTGCGGCCGCGGTGCGGTACTGATCGCGGCGGCCAAGCGGCTGCCGACGGGACGCGCCGTCGGCGCGGACCGGTGGACAAGGGACCAGAGCGGGAACAGTCCCGACGTCACGCTGGCCAACGCCGCCGCCGCCGGTGTCGCCAATCGGGTGGAGGTGCATACGGCCGACATGACGGCGCTGCCGTTCCCCGACGGCTCTTTCGACGTCGTGACGGGCGCGCTGGCGATCCATAACATCCGGTCGGCCGAGGGGCGCTACCGCGCGCTGGACGAGGCCATGCGGGTGCTGCGCCCGGGAGGGCAGCTGCTCATCGCCGATCCCTGGCCCATGACCAGGAAGTATGCCGGACACCTCGGCCAGGGCACGCTGCGCCCACTCGGGCCCGGGTACTGGTACGGCGGTCCGTGGCTCGGCGTCACGCTGCTGCGTGCCGTCAAGGAGCGCTAACTGGCACGCAAGCTCTGGCAGGAGGTCGGCGACGCCAACCCGTCAGGACGAGGGTTCGTCCAGCCGGAAGCCCACCTTCAGCGTCACCTGGAAGTGGCACTGCTGGTCTTCCTCGATGCGGCCGCGGATCTGGTTGACCTCGAACCAGTCGAGGTTGTGCAGCGTCCTTGAGGCCCGGCCGATGGCTCCCTTGATCGCGTCGTCGATGCTCTCCGTCGAGGAGCCTACGATCTCGCTGACCGAATAGACGTTGTCTGACATCGTGTGCCCTCCGCGAGTGTGCCCGTTACCGCTGACGTACGGCGGCCTACCCCGCCCGGGCGGCCGCATGCCCCCCAACGGGGTGCGCGTGATCTTGTGTTTGCCACAATCGCCCCGGTGGATCCGCCGTGTTAGCTTCCGAGCGTGGCGGGTCAGGCCCCGTCGATGCGGAGGATCTCGATGGCAGTCCCCAACCCTGGTGCGCTCGACGTCACTTATGCCGGAGGTGCCTCGCTCCTCGAGGTCGCGCGTGCGCTCGAGCCGCTGATCCGCGAGCACGCGGCGGCGCTTGACGACCGGCGCATTCCCGCACCGCTGGTCGAGGCGCTCTACGATTCCGGCGTCTTCCGGTCGATGCTCCCGCGTGAGGTCGGCGGCCTTGAGGTCGACCCGGTCGAGTGGCTCCAGATGATCGAGGAGCTCGCGCGGATCAACGCTTCGGTCGGGTGGCTCGCGTTCATTAACTCGGGCGTGGGGCTGACGTTCCTCGATCCGGAGCGGTTCGAGCGCTTCCGGCTGCGCGGTGGCGGGCGGCTGATCCTGGCGATGAGCCTCGGCCGAATGGGCGGGAAGGCGGTCAGGGTCGAGGGCGGCTACCGCATCAGCGGCCGGTGGCCGTTCGCGAGCGGATCACCGTTCGCGACCTGGCTCGGCGGGATGTCGGCCGTTTCCGACGCCGCCGGGTCACCCGTGCTGGATTCCAGCGGCCAGCCGCGGCGCCTCCTCGCGATATGGCCGGCCGACCAGGCCCGCCTCATCGACACCTGGGACGGCCTCGGCCTGCGCGGCACGGGCAGCGGCGACATCGAGATATCCGACCTCTTCGTCCCCGACGACCAGGTCAACCCAGGGTTCTACGACGCACCGCGCTATGACCGGGCCCTCTTCCGGATGAAGGAGATGCCAGAGGTGGGGCACGGGGCGCACGCGCTCGGTGTGGCATCCGCCGCGCTTGAGTCGTTCATAGACGCCGTCAACATGAAGCCGATCCCAGGTTCGACGCGGCACATGGCGATGGGGCACATGCAGGCGCACCAGGTGGCGTTCGCCCGGGCCGACGTTCTGGTCCGCGCCGCCCGGGCACTGCTCTACGAGACCGTGCGCGCCGCGTACTCGGACGCCACGGTCAATCCGGAACTACCACTCGAGCTGCGGGTCCGGCTGCGTGAGGCGAACCTGTTCGCCGTGCGGTCGGCGAAGGAGGCGGTCGGCCTCATCTTCGAAATGGCCGGATCGAGCGGCGTCTACCGTGGTCGGCTGATCGAGCAGGCGTTCCGCGACATCAATACCGCGGCCAACCACACCAACTACGTGGAGACCGCGTACACGGCGATCGGTTCCTACTTCCTGACCAGGGACCGTCCGGACGGTCCCGAGATCGCCGGGCGACCGTTTTTTTGAGCAAGCTCAGAGCTTGCTGATCTTGACCGCGGTCCCGTAAGCGCAGATCTCCTGGCCGATGTTCCACAGGTCGTTGGCGTCGAATCGCATGGCGAGGACCGCGTCGGCGCCGCGCTGCTGCGCCGCCTCCACCAGCCGGTCCTGTGCCTCTGAACGGCTGTCGTTGAGCATCTTCGTCATGCCCCTGAGCTCGCCGCCGACCATCGACTTGAGCCCGGCACCGAACTGGGCGCCGACGTTACGACTACGCACGGTGATGCCGAAGACCTCGCCGAGTACCTCGGTGACCTCATAGCCGGGCAAGTCGTTCATAGTGCTGATCAACATGGCGTGGTTCTCCTGTCTGGTTGGCCGGGCGGCCTTGTCTGGTTGGCCGGGTGGTCTTGCCGGCCGACGACATTACTCATTGTGACGGATGGTGTTAGCAGTCCGTTAGATCTCCGGTTTCGGCATGTTCCCCTTGCTAACGGGCAGTACCCTGGGCAGACCGGCGAGGCCAGGCCTCCACAGCCGCCTCCGCCTAAAGCCACAGGCTGCAGGACTGAAGGAGCTGTTCGCCCTGCCACGGATTGCCCCAGAGCTCGACCAAAGCGCCGACGCCACGCCAGTCGATAGCGACGCCGCCTCAGCTGAATGCCTTGAGCTGCCACGGCCGACAGCGCTAGTGCGCACGATCGGCTGGAACATCGTCGAGTCCTTCGGGCTGCCGACCGGCGCCTTCGCCGTCGCCACAGCGCTCTGGGGCCGTGATGCCGGCCTGTGGGCCATGCTCGGCGTGATCTGGCTCACCGCCGTCATCCGCAAGGTTGCCACCGGCTCCGTTCCCGGCCTCGTAGCGATCTCGCTGGTCGTGCTCACCGTGCAGACCCTCGCGGCGATCATCACCGGCAACCTGTGGATCTTCCTGCTGCACTTCCCGCTGGCGAACCTCGCCCTGTGCGTGCTGTTCGCCAGGACGGCACGCGGCCGGAGCCCCATCGCCGCCCGGCTGGCCGCCGAGGTGATCGGGTTGCGCTGCCCCGCCGTCTACCAGCAGCGAATGCACCGCTTCTTCCAGAACGTGACCTGGCTGTGGGGCGGCGTCTTCCTGGCGCTCGCCGTCAGCCTTGGGGCGCTGCTCGCGACCGTGCCGCTTACCACGTACGTCCCGGTCTGGGCCGTTACCACCATCACGCTCATCGCCCTTGGCATCGGCGCGTCCACCGTGTGGCTCAGGTCCGTGACCCGCAGCCTCGGCATCGGCTTCCGCTTCGCTTAAGCGGCTCGGGCGCCCCGGGCCGGTACCCCACTGGGCGGGGCCTGGCAGCCCTCGTGATCGCGGGTCATCGCGGCGAAGAGCCTTCGATGGTCGGACATTTAGCCGGTTATGTCCCGGTTTGCCGGTACGTCTCTCTGATCGTTTTCGTGATTGTGGGTCGTCTGCGGCGAATAGCGCCGCCGACGACCCTACGATCATTGCGGCGCTGGTGGAAGGCGTGCCGGGAAGCAGGGGGAAGGTGAAAGCGTCGCCCTGGCGGGCCGGGAGGCGTGACCCCATCCCTGTACTGGTTAGACGAAGGCGCTCAGGCCGGTGATGGCGCGGCCGACGACTAGGGTGTTGATCTCCCTGGTTCCCTCGTAGGAGTAGATCGCCTCGGCGTCGGCCACGAACCGGCCGACCTGGTAATCGAGCAGGATCCCGTTGCCGCCGAGCAGTTCGCGGGCGTAGCCGACGGTCTCCCGCATGCGCACCGTGCAGAACGCCTTGGCCAGGGCGGAGTGCTCGTCACGGGCCTCGCCCTCGGCCTGCAGCTGGGCGAGCCTGGCACACATGGTGGCCGAGGCCGTGATGTTGCCGAGCATCCGCACCAGCAGGTCCTGCACCAGCTGGAAGCCCGCGATCGGCCGGCCGAACTGCTCGCGTTCCTTGGCGTAGGCGAGCGCGTGCTCGTAGGCGCCCATGGCGCAGCCGACCGCCTGCCAGGCGACTCCCGCGCGGGTCAGCCGCAGCACCGCGGCGGTCTGACGGAACGACTCGGCCCGCTCCAGCCGGGAGGATTCGGGTACGCGGACCCCCTCCAGCGTGATGAGCGCGTTCTGCACCACCCGCAGCGCGATTTTGTCGTGCATCTTGGCGGTCGACAGGCCCGGTGTCCCCTTCTCCACCACGAATCCCTTGACCTGCCCGTCAGACCGGTCGGACACGTCCCGCGCCCAGATGATGATGTAGTCGGCGAACGTCGCGTTCCCGATCCACTTCTTCTGGCCGTTCAGCACCCACGAGTAACCCTCTCGGCGCGCGGTCGTGCCGAGACCGCCCGCCACCCCCGAGCCCACATCCGGCTCGGTCAGGCCGAACGCGCCGATCTTCTCCATGCGCGCCATCTCCGGCAGCCAGCGCTGCTTCTGCTCCTCGCTGCCGCACAGGTAGATCGATCCCATCGCCAGCCCGCTGTGCACGCCCATGAACGTGGACATCGAGGGATCGGACCGGGCGAGCTGCATTGCCAGCACGCCGTCGAGCAGCGGGCCGCCGCCAGGGCAGCCGTAGCCCTCGTACGCCACCCCGGCGATGCCGAGCGCGGCGATACCCTTCGCGAGCTCGTGCGGGAACTCCTCCCTGGTCCAGTACCGGTTGATGACCGGTTCGACCTCCTTGGTCATGAACTCCCTGGTGCGCCGCACGGCATCGCGCCCGGTGTCGTTCAGCAGCTGCCCGATCCCGTAGAAATCGGTGAAATCGTCCATCAAGGCTCTCCCAGGAAGCTGGACGCCGTCGGCCCGGGCCGCGACCTCGGCCACGTGTGTCAGGTGCCCTTCGTGATCCTGGTAAAACGCCAGAGGTGCAGGGCATCGTGGGCAGAGACCAGCAGCCTGCTCCGGCCCCGCCGCGACGCGATCAGGGCGGCCCTGCGCGACGGGGAGTGCAGAACCCTGGCCATCATCCGGCTCGGTCCAGCGGCAAGACGCCGTTCGATCCGACGTATCTGGGGAGTAAGCATCTCCTGGCTAGTTCGCCAGGCAAGGACATGATAGAACTAGTATTCGTAACCGGAGTGCGCTCCGACTGGAGGCCATGTGAGTGAGCCAGTTCCTAACAATGTCCGGCACCTCTGGTCGAGCCGCCGCCCGCACCCTGATCGCGGCCGCGCTGCGGAGTGGGACATGACGGAGGCACTGCGGTCGGCGGACCTGATTGAGCAATGCACCATCGCGCTCCGGTCGCGCCCGCTGAGCTTCACCAGTGCGGCCGATGATACGCAGCTGCCGATCGTGTCATTGCAGGCTCAGTTGCCGGTCATCCAAGGCTGGCTCGACCATCTAGCCCAAATCAACGTGATCAGCGGGCCAGACATACGCTGGGCGCCCAGGCTGAGCGACGCGAGGGACACCACGCTCCTCCGCCTGCATTTCGTCATGCGGAGCCTGCGACGCGATCCGCCCGGCCCGGGGCCATTGAACAGCCAACTGGCTGGCGATATCCAGAAATTTGCCGACGCCCTGCGCAAACTCCGCCAGCTCGCCACCCAGCAACCGCTAGCGTCACGCCGCGCACATTGACAGGCAGATAACGAAGCGAGCGCGCGTGGCTGATCAGGCTGAATCCAGCGGGCGGCACTGGAAGGATCCACCAGATACCGCCGACTCCTTCCTGCAACAAATAGCCGTGCTGCAGGAAGGAAAACAAGAGATCGGAGTAATCCTCAGAGTCCTGCATGAAGCCGATCTTCCGCTTAACCTCCTTGAAAACAACCTGGTCGATGTTCACGTGCCAGACCTGCGCGGAGCCGCCAGGGCCAGAAGCGGCAGCGAACAGGCGGACGAAACGGTCCGGCTAGCCGTCTATCTTCACACGATTGCCCGAGAATGCCGAAACATAGTGGAAGACAGGCGCTTCAACGAGTTCCTGCGGACGGTTCGCTACACCAAGGAAAACACGGAAGTGCTACTGGCCGCGTTCAATGAACTTGCCGACGCCTGGAGCGCCTACCAGCCGGTGATCAATCGCCTCGATGTGGCCGAATGGGGCGAGCGGCCGTCGCCAGATCAAATCTGGATTGCCCTCAAACGGCCGCGGCGCGAGTATATTGACGCACTTGGCGCATATTATGTGCAACTCTTGAATGTGATAAACAAGCTTGAAGCCGATCCTAATGCGCGAAGAGACTAGGGTACTGAAGCCCTGTCCGGTCCGTCGGCCGGCGTTTTATGTGTTCGCTTGCTTTGCCGGGGCGACCTGGCGCAGGGAGCCGGGCGGGAAAAGCGGTGAGCGCTGCCTTGGCGGTCCGACTCAGCCGCGCGGACCCGGCGACCTCGGGCCCGTTCCTGGAGCTGCCGTGGTACACGTAAAACAGGAACGCGGGACGGAGGCGGGCCAGTGGAGCTGATCGTCGAGGATGCCGAGTTTGTCACGATGGCGCCTGGCAGTGATGCAAAGAGTAGTGGGGCAGAGCGCAGTGGCGCCGAGAGCAGTGGCGCCGAGAGCATGCTGGTGCGCGACGGGCGGATCGCCGCGATTGGCCCCGCCGCCGCCGTGCGCGCCGCGGCCGAACCCGGCGCCGCCGTGCTGCGACTGGACGGCGCCACGGTGATACCTGGCCTGATCGACGCCCATTGCCACGTGATCAACATCGGTTACCTGGCCGCGGGCGCGGACTGCAGCCAGCCGGCCGCGCCGGACATCGCGGCGATCCAAGCCCGGCTCCGGGCGGCCGCGGACGGGACGCCGACCGGGTCATGGGTCACTGGCAGCGGGTACGTCGAGTACAAGCTCGCCGAGCGGCGGCACCCGACCCGCGCGGAGCTGGACGCGGCCGTGCCTGACCGCCCGGCGGTGGTCTACCACACGTCGCTGCACGCGTGCGTGCTCAACTCGGCGGCGCTGCGTGAGGCAGGGTTCGCCGACGGCCAGCCAGACCCGCCGGACGGCACCTTCGGCCGTGACGGCCAGGGACGGCTCACCGGCGTGCTGTTCGAGGGGCCGATGTTCCGTGTGCTCGGCGACAGGCTCCGCGACGACCTGGCGCACATGGACGCGGCCGGGCGGGCGCGGGTCGTGCGCCGCGCCGGGGAGCGACTTGCGGCGCTGGGCATCACCGCTGCCTGCGACGCTGACCTGCGCTGCCAGACGTTCGCCGCGTACGCCGAGGCCGATGACGCTGGCGGCCTGAGCCAGCGCGTTTACGGGCTGATCGTGCACGATGAGGTGGACGAACTGGTCCAGTCTGGCCTGCAGGGACGCCGGTCCGCGCGGCTGACGGCGCAGGCCGTGAAGATCTGGGCCGACGGCGGGATGAGCAGCCGGACCGCGGCCATCCACGGAACGTACCCGGTCCCGCCGTTCGGCTCGGGGATCTTGTACTTCGGGCCCGACAAGCTCACCGCGATGGTGCGCGACTTCGCGGCCCGCGGCTTCCAGGTGTGCGTGCACGCGCAAGGCGACCGGGCGATCGAAATCGTGCTTGACGCGTACGCGCAGGTGCTGGCAGGGACGCGGGGAAACCCGCGCAGGCACCGCATCGAGCACGGCGGCGCCATGTACCCGGCGCTGACCGCGCGGGCGGCCGAACTCGGCATCGTGGTGGCTAGCCAGCCGGGCTTCCTTTCCGGCCTTGGCGACGGGTTCGCCGCCGCGTTCCCCGGCCAGGCGGACCTGCTGTACGCGTTCCGGTCGTGGCAGCGGGCCGGGATCGCAGTCGCCGGGTCCTCCGACGCCCCGGTCATCACGCCCGACCCGCGCACCGGGATCCGCGACGCCATCCTCCGCCGTACCGCGGCCGGCCAGGTCCTCGGCCCGGACGAGCGGCTGACCGCCCGCGACGCCCTCGCCCTGTACACCACGGGCGGCGCGTACGCCATGCACCGCGAGACCGAGATCGGCTCGCTTGCGCAGGGCAAGCTCGCGGACTTCACCGTCCTTGACCGCAACCCGCTCAGCACCGACGCAGAGCAGATCACCGGCATCGAGGTGCTGGCCACCGTCGTCGACGGCACCCCCACCTACCAGTCGGGCGCCATCCCCTTCCCGGCGGGCTGACCAGCGCCCGTCCGCGACCGAAGGTATACCGAGCTTTCGCCAAGAACGCGCCCGGTTCGTGGCGGTTCGTCCCACCAAAACTCGGTACATGTCTAGCGGGAGTGACTGGTGGGGGCCGGCACGGGGCGGCGGGTTAGCCCACCGTGGCGCCGGCGGTTAGGCCGGAGACCAGGTACGGCTCTAGGACGGCGAAGGCCAGGACCATTGGCAGGACGCCGATGGTGCCCATCGCCATGAGGCCGTTCCAGTCGACGGTGTGCTCGCCGATCAGCGATACCGCCCCGACGGACAGCGTCCAGTGGCTCGGTGACAGCAGCAGCGTCTTCGGGAACAGGTAGTCGCTCCAGGCCAGCACGATGGCGTAGATCCCGGTGGCGCCGATGCCCGGCTTGACGAGCGGGACGGCGACGAGGAGAAATGTCCGCCACAGGCCGCAGCCGTCTATGGCGGCCGCTTCCTCGATGTCAATGGGCACCCGGTCGAAGAACCCCTTCATGATCCAGGCGGCCAGCGGGACGATGAGGCTGGTGTTCGCGATGATTACCGACAGGAGCGTGTTGAGCAGGTTCACCCGGCTGAACATGATGAAGAACGGCAGCACCAGGAGCGTGCCCGGGATGACCCGCGTGAACAGCATGATCACGCCGGCGACGTCGCCGCCTATCTTCATCCTGCTCAGGCTGTAGCCGGCCGGGACGGCGACGGCGATCGACAGGGCGGCCGATCCCGCGGTGATGACCAGCGAGTTCACCAGCCACAGCCCGACCTGGTAGTTGCGGAAAATCTCCGCGTAGCTGCCCAGGTCGCCGAAGTTCGGCAGCAGGCTGAGGTTCACGCTGAACAGCGACGAGATGCTGTCCACCGACGAGACCAGCATCCAGTAAAGCGGGAACAGCAGCAGTGCGGTGAGCGCGATGGCGAGCACGAGCCAGTGCCACCTTCGTGCGTGCTTGCGTCGCGGAGCGGCCTTAGCGGCCTTAGCGGCCTTAGCGGCCTGAGCCGCCCGCGGGTCAGCGGTTAGAGCCATGAATGCCTGTCCTCAGGAGCGGCTGAGATTGCGTCGCATTCTCGGGTAGGCGATCGCGACGAAAATGACGCAGATGCCAATCGTCACGACGCCGAGAGCCGACGCGGATCCCAGGTGGAAGAACTGAAATGCCTCGTTATACAGGTAGATCGCCAGCGTCTGGGTGCTTCCCGCGGGCCCGCCCGCGGTCATCGGGTAGATGACCTCGAATTCGCGGAACGCCCACAGCGCCTGCAGGACGGCCGCGAGGTAGACCGCCGGGCTGATCCCCGGCCAGGTGACCGCGCGGAAGCGCGCCCAGGCGCCCGCCCCGTCGACGGCCGCCGCCTCGTACAGCTGCTCGGGGATCGTCTGCAGCGCCGCGAGGATCAGCAGGCAGAAGAAGGGATACGACTTCCAGACCGTCGGGATGATGACTCCGGCGAGCGCCCAGTGGGGTGAGGCGAGCCACGGGATGTACTGGTTGATGAGGTGAAGCTGCTTGAGTATGTAGTTCAGCACCCCGTAGGAGGCGTTCAGCACCCAGAGGAACAGGAAGCTGGCCACCACCGTGGGCACGGCCCACGGGAGCAGGATGAGCGTGCGGAAGACGCGGCGGAAGCGGAACTTCTGGTTCAGCAGCAACGCGGTGAGCAGGCCGAGAACGCCCGCCGGGATCGTGCTGCCGACCGTGTAGATCAGCGAGTTCCTGATCGCCTGGGTGAAGCTCGGGTCGCTGCCCAGCTCCTTGTAGTTCTGCGTGGTCGTCGGGGCGCTCGCGAGCAGGGACGGGCTGAGGATGCCGATGTCCTT
>DASXDG010000345.1:0-6020 GCA_036490795.1 Streptosporangiaceae bacterium | reverse complement strand
CACCCGTTCGGCCAGGTCGACCGTGATCGTCCCCGGCCCGCTGCCGATGTCGAGCAGCGACAGACCTGCCCGCAGGTAGGGGAGCAGGTAGGCGGCGGAGTTCTCCGCTGTCCGAGTCCGGTGCGAGCGCAGCACGCTCTCAGCGTGCCCGTGGGTGTAAGTCGCAGTGTCAGGCATACGGCCGACTTTATCACCGGACTCCATAATGCGAGATATACGTCTCATTATTCGAGACAGCCCTGAACCAAGAATCTGCTTGGGCCGCATCCGACTTCACCCACTAGGGGCTCTCAGGAAACCGTTGGCTGCGGCGGACTGCGGGTTCAGGTGGCGTTGTTACGTTCGGTTCACATGCGCCACCATTTGCCACTTATCGCCGCAGTTGCCACTTTTGCGGGCGTTTCTTGCGCGGGCTGTGCGGCGGCAGCCGCTGCGACACCGGTGAATGCCGGGCCGGCGGCGCACAGCGCCTCGCCCACGGTGAGCGCCTCGCCCACGGTGAGCGCCTCGCCCACGGTGAGCGCAGAGCAGCGGCTCTCCGCGGCGGTGGCTTCGGTTATCAAGTCGGACGACGGGCACGCGGCGGTCGCGGTCGACGATCTCTCGACCGGCCAAACGGCCTCGGACAACGGCGGCGACGACTTCGTCACCGCGAGCATCGTGAAGGTCGACATCCTCTCCGCCCTGCTCTACCAGCTGCAGCAGTCCGGGGAATCGCTCTCCGACGAGCAGCGGGAACTCGCCACCACGATGATCGAGAACAGCAACAACGACGCCGCGAGCGACCTGTACGACGACGATGGCGAGGCGACTGGGATCGACGCCGCCAACAAGGCGTTCGGCCTGACTGACACCGCGGTCGGCACCGACGGCTACTGGGGCCTGACAACCACGACGGTGACCGACCAGATCAAGCTCCTCCGCCAGGTGTTCACCAGCGACTCGCTGCTCACGTCGTCGTCTCGCGACTACATCCAGGACCTGATGAGCCAAGTCGAGGCCGACCAGCGGTGGGGGGTCTCGGCCGCGGCCTCCACCGGTAGCTACCTGGTGAAGAACGGCTGGCTGCCCAACCCCGACCTGTGGGAGATCAACAGCATCGGCGAGGTAACCCACGATGGCCAGAAGCTACTGATCGTTGTCCTCTCCGCGGACAACGAAACTGAAGACGGCGGGATCGGCCTCGTCCAGCAGATCGCCCAGGCCACCGCCAACGCCATCACGAGCTAGCGATCCACAGCAGGTCCAGGGACGTCGCAGCGCCCGGCGATAAGGAAAGACGCGGAGCGGATGACGGGAATCGAACCCGCATGGCCAGCTTGGAAGTTCGGTCGCCGTGCTCACCGGATGAGCTGCGGGGTAGCCGTTGCTGGTCATCGGCGGGAAGTGTCCGTGTGACCGTGACTAACCCCAGGGAACCCTGGCATAGGCGCGTATTTGGCACGCCCCGGGCGACCGCTCCGGACTCCTCCGGAGCGGTAACGTTAGACAGCAGATCGCGCGCCGTGGTACACCGTGGTACGGCAGGCTATGGTGGGAGCATGACACTCCCAAACGAACGGGCGACTGATGTTAGCGTTCGACAGTTCGTGGCGGACTCCGGGGCGGTCACGCGTGGCCTCCGGCAAGGACGCGCGTACACGCTGACGCTGAATGGCGAGCCGCTGGCGAAGATGATTCCGATTCGTCGGCGCCGGGCGGTTCCGAAGGAAGAAGTCCTCGCCATCTTCGCCACGGCACCGGTCATTGATACGGGGGAACTGCGTGCTGACCTCGAGGACAGCGTTAGCGAAGACCTTCGCGATCCGTATGAAGGGCCCGGCCTGTGACGGTCCACGGTGCTGCCGTCGTCGACACCAGCATCATCGCCGCGCTCAGGCTCTTTGACCCTTCCGAACTGCCCGACACGATTTTGATCACGGCAGTGACGCTAGGGGAGTTGTCGTTCGGCCCGCATGCGACCGACGATCCGGCAAAGCGCGCGGGACGGGTGGCCGTGTTGCAGCATGTGGAAGCGACCTTCGACCCGCTGCCGTACGATCAGGGCGCGGCCAGGCTCTACGGCCAGATCTGCGCTGCGGTTCGCGCTGCCGGCCGGCAGCCGCGCAAGCGGTCTTCTGACTTGCAGATCGCAGCGACGGCGGCTAGCAACCAGCTCCCGCTGTACACAGCCGACCCGGATGACTTTCAAGGCATCGAGCGGCTTGTCGAGGTAGTCGGCATCCAGGCGCGACCCAGCAACTTCTGAGAGCGGATGACGGGAATCGAACCCGCATGACCAGCTTGGAAAGGCTCCGGGTTCAGGCGCACTGAACAGGAAGAACGCAGGTCGGTGGCGTACCCGCATGTCCGTGAGTGACCGTGGATCGCTCCGGTTCACCGTCTGTCGGGCAAGCAACGGGCACGCCGCGGACCTGGAGCTACGCCGCTGACGGAGCCCGAAGGGGTCCGCGCGGCACAGATCGCGGAAGACTACTCGGGGCAAAGGCCACCGCGTCGTGATCAGTGCGAGCCGGTCAGACGAACAGTGGCTCGGCCGCTGTCCGGTCGGCCAGCGCACTCATCGCCGCGTCGTTCGGGGCCCCGGTGAACCGGCTGGCCGCGTCAAGAACCCTCGGGAGCAGGTCCACGTCCCCCACGCTGTCGAGGAACACCCCGGGACGGCCCAGCGCCCACCATACGGCGAGATCGATGTCGTCCTGCTGCTCAAGCGGCTCGTACCAAGTCGCCCGGGTGTGCGGTCGGCCCGCCCAGGGACGCAGCGCGATCGACTTGATCGTCTGCACCGCAACCCGCCGCTCGCGGCAGGTCTCGTACACGGCGTTGAAGTTGGTGGCGTAGTACGGGTTCTGCATGGTGACGAAGTTATACGGGAGTAGCACCGAGTCGAAGTCGTACCGTTCGAGGCTGCGGCGGTGCGTCGCGGCGATCTGGCTGCCGTGGCCAGTCACCCCGATCCAGCGGATGAGGCCCTGCTCCCGGGCTTCAAGGGCGGCCTCAAGCGCTCCGCCGGGACTCAAGGCGATATCCCACTCGATCGGATCGGCTAGGGCGTGAAGTTGCCAGAGGTCGACGTGGTCGACGCCCAACCGGTCCAGGGACCGGTGCAGTTCCTCCCGGGCCCCGGCTGCGGTGCGCTCGTCGCCCTTAGTGGCCAGGAAGAACCGGCCCGGTTCGCGCTGTAGCCACGGCCTAATGCGCACCTCCGCCTCGCCGTAGGCGGAGGCCACGTCCAGATGGTTCACCCCGTGGGAGAGCAGGAGGTCCAGGGTCTCGTCCGCGACCCGCTGGGAGACCTGCCCGAGAGCCGCTCCGCCGAAGATCACCCGGCTGCTCTGATGACCGGTGCGGCCGAACTCTGCCTGTTCGATGGGCACGAGACCTCCCGAAGTGCCGAAAGCTGAATCTGAGAGTGCAGCGGATCCCGGCGGCAGGTCGGCCCCAGCGCCGAAGCGTATAGCCCGAATTATAGGATGAGCCGCGGAAAGGCACCGGACTAGGCGGCCCGACACCGGAGCAGATCACCGCGGCGCGGGCCCGGCTGACGTGAGAAGGGAACGGCGTGCCCGACGAGCTTGACGCGCTGGCCGACCAGCTGACCGAGCGTCTGGCCGGATTGGGCAGCGCCCTGATCGCGTTCTCCGGCGGGGTGGACTCCTCCCTGGTCGCTGCGCTGGCCGCCCGGGCGCTCGGGGAGCAAGCCCTGGCCGTCACAGCCGTTTCGCCGGCCCTCGCGTCGGGGGAACTGGACGGCGCCCGGTCGGTGGCCCGGGCCGTGGGCGTCCGGCATGAGCTGATCAGCACGGCTGAGCTGGACCGCGACGACTACCGGCGCAACGACCGCTTCCGCTGCTACTACTGCAAATCCGAGTTGTACGAGCGGCTGGCCGCGCTGGCCCTGCGCCGCGGCTTCGCCGCCGTGCTGTCCGGCGCCAACGCCGACGACACGGGTGACTGGCGGCCAGGCCTGCGCGCGGCGGCCGAGCACGGTGTCCTGCACCCGCTGCTGGAGGCGTCCGTGGGAAAGGATCAGGTGCGGGCGCTGGCCCGCCACCTGGGGGTTCCGAGCGCGGACAAGCCCGCGTCACCCTGCCTGGCATCGCGGCTGCCTTATGGCACCGCGGTCAGCGCCGATGTGCTGTCGCAGGTCGACCGGGCCGAGCTGAGCCTGAAGCAGCGAGGCTACCGCGAACTGCGGGTGCGGCATTTCGGTGACCTCGGCCGGGTGCAGCTCGGCGCGGCGGACCTGCCGCGGGCGGCGGATCCGGACGAGCATGCGGCAGTGCTGGCCTGCGTCCTGGCGGCTGGATATCAGCGCGCGGAGATCGATGAGCGGCCGTTGCGGTCCGGTTCCCTGAACCTCGACATCACGCCGGTCAGCCATGCCGGCTGAGGGGCCTGGCACGCCGGCGGCTGGCGTCCCGCTGGGCGAGTTCGCCGTGCTGGACGTAGATCGTCGGCGGCGGACTGGTGTCCCTGAAGTAGTTTTCGGCGAGGCCAAGACGTCCGAGCAGATCTTCGCGCTGCTGGCCGAGTTGCGGGCCCACGATCCGGAGGCACCGGCTCTGGCGACGCGCTGCCCGGCCGGCGTCCTGGACGGGGCGGCCACCCGTTTCCCTGGCGATGCCGTACACGCCGATCACGTTGCCGGAACGCTCGCCGTCGGGACCCTGCCGCCCGCGCGCGGCAACGTGCTCGTGGTGACGGCCGGCACCACGGACCTGAAAGTGGCCAGGGAATGCGCGGCGACGCTGGCCGTGCTCGGCGTCCGCGCGGATGTCCTCGCCGACGTGGGCGTGGCCGGGCTCGGGAGGCTGCTGTCCCGGCTAGACGACCTGCGCGCCGCCGAGTGCGTGGTGGTCGTGGCCGGGATGGACGGTGCCCTGCCGAGTGTGGTCGCTGGACTGGTCAGCGCGCCGGTGATCGGCGTGCCGACCAGTGTCGGCTACGGTGTCGCGGCGGGCGGCCTGACCGCGGTGGCCAGCATGCTCGCGTCCTGCAGCCCTGGTCTGGCCGTCGTCAACATCGACAACGGGTTCGGGGCGGCCGCGCACGCTGCGAAGATCATCAATGCGGTCCACCGATGACGGACCGGCCCCGTGCCGCCTACATCGATGCGACCGCGGGCGTGGCGGGCGACATGCTGCTTGCCGCTCTGCTCGATGCGGGCGCCGACATGGAGCGGGTGAGCGGAGCCATTGCCTCACTCGGCGTGCCCGGTCTCGGGCTGCGGACTGAGTCCGCCCGCCGGGGCGGCCTCGCCTGCCTACGGGCCGTGATCATCACGCTGTCGGCGACCGATCGCGAACGGCACCTCGCCGACGTGCTCGGGCACGTCGACGACACTGACCTCGGCCCGGCCGCGAAGGACCTCGCGGTGCGGGTCTTCCGGCTGCTGGCCGACGCCGAGGGGGCGGTGCACGGCGAGCCACCAGAAGACGTGCACTTCCACGAGGTGGGTGCGTTCGACTCCATGGCCGACGTGGTGGGATCGGCGGCCGCGCTGGAGGATCTTGGACTGCTGCGGCCGGACGCGGTGGTTCGCTGCTCGGCGCTGGCCGCCGGAAGCGGATTCGTCACCAGCCGGCACGGCCGCCTCCCGGTGCCGGCCCCCGCCGTCCTCCGTATCGCCGCCGCGGCCGGCCTGGACCTGGCCAGCGGCGACCTCACAGGTGAGCGCACCACCCCGACCGGTGCGGCCTTGCTCGCGGCGGCGGCCACACCGGGCGGCTTCCCAGCCATGACGGTACGCGCGGTAGGCACCGGCGGCGGTGGCCGGGACACTCCGGACCGGCCTAACATCACCCGGGTGGTCATCGGGGAGTCCGGCGCGGATCAGGACCTGCGCGAGGGTGAGGTGACCGTCGTCGAGAGCACAATCGATGACCTCGACCCCCGGCTGTGGCCTTCGGTCCTTCAGGCGGTACGGGCGGCCGGCGCCTGGGACTGCTGGTGTACCCCGATCGTCGGCCGGCACGGCCGCCCGGGGCAGGTCCTCACCGCCCTGTGCGCTGAACCGG
>DASXDG010000344.1:0-3104 GCA_036490795.1 Streptosporangiaceae bacterium | reverse complement strand
GAGCCGGACGCGGGCAGCGACGTGGCCGCGATCCGCACCCGGGCGGTCTACGACGAGAAGACCGACGAGTGGGTGATCAACGGCGTCAAGACCTGGGCCACCAACGGCGGCATCGCCAACGTGCACGTCGTCGTCGCCTCGGTCGACCCGTCGCTCGGCTCGCGCGGGCAGGCGACGTTCATCGTGCCGCCGGGCACGCCGGGGCTGTCGATGGGGCAGAAGTTCCGCAAGCACGGCATCCGGGCGTCGCACACGGCCGAGGTCATCCTCGACGACGTGCGGGTGCCCGGGCGCTGCCTGGTCGGCGGCAAGGAGAAGCTGGACCACCGGCTGGCCCGGATCCGCGAGGGCGGCCGCGGCGGCGACCAGGCGGCGATGAAGACGTTCGAGGCGTCCCGGCCGTCGGTCGCGGCGATGGCGGTCGGGGTCGCCCGCGCCGCGACCGAGTTCGCGACCGAGTACGCGCGGACCCGGGTGCAGTTCGGGCGGCCGATCGGGCAGAACCAGGGCGTCGCGTTCCAGCTCGCTGACATGGCCGCCTCGGTTGACGCGGCCCGGCTGCTGACCTGGCGGGCGGCCTGGATGGCGCGGGCGGGCAAGCCGTTCGAGCGGGCCGAGGGGTCGATGTCCAAGCTGGTCGCGGGGGAGACCGCGGTCCGGGTGACCGAGCAGGCGATCCAGATCCTCGGCGGCAACGGCTACACCCGCGAGTACCCGGTCGAGCGCTGGCACCGGGACGCCAAGATCTTCACCATCTTCGAGGGCACAAGCGAGATCCAGCGGATGCTGATCGGCCGGACGGTCACCGGGCTCGACGTTCGCTAGCCTGACCTGCGGATATACCTATCGTGTACCCGGAAACCGGGTCGGTCCGCACTTGAGTGGGGCGCCCTGCCCTGATCCCTATTATCGAAAATGGGCGGGTTATATCCCCGTTGATGCCGGACCGCGTGCTGAATTCGTGCTGATACCTGCGGGGTTATGGGCTAGGCCAATCGCTATACAGGTCTAGACCAATTGGTATAGTTCCGGCCGCGCGGTGGATTCCGGTGTGCTATGGGCCGACCGTTGTCGGCTTGACGCGGGGTGCGGGGTGGAGAGGGCATGTGACCGGATCGGCGTGGTCAGCTCGTGTCGGTGACCAGACGAACCGGCTGCCCGGTGACCGCGGCCACGGTGAGGAAGTCGCGGTCATCGGTGAGGACCGTGAGGCGGTTACGTTCAGCGGTCACGCTGATGAGGAGGTCCACCGGCCCGGCGGAGCGGTGGTGGCCCGTCTCGGTGAGGCGCTGCTGGATCTCGCTGGCACGCTCGTAGGCGTCATCTGGCATCGGCACCCAGGCGAACAGCCGCCGGAACAGGCGCTGCTTTTCCAGCCGGTCAGCCAGGGAGCGCGCGGAGTACAGGAACTCGAGCTCTACTAGCGGGCAGGTCGCGATGACGCCTGCGGCTAGCTGCTCGTCCCATGCCTCTCCTGTCTTGGCCTGAAGAAGGCGGAACAGCCCGGAGGTGTCGGCCAGGTACAAGGCGGGGCTCATCGGCGGTAGGCGGCCTTGTTCCCAATGAACTCGTCAAAGTCTCCCTGATCGGCCATCTCGCGCAGGCGTGCCAGCGCGCGCAGCCGGTCCAGGCGCTGTCCGACCTCGCGGAGCGCGGCGTTGACCGTGTCCTTCTTCGTCTTCGTCCCCAGGACCTCGGCAGCCAGTGCTAGGGCCTCGGAGTCAATCTCGACCGGTGTCTTCACCATCGTCATCTTGGCGCCCCTTAAAGTGATAATGAATATCCTGAGTACCTATCTTAGGTACCAAGGATATCTCATGAACGTGGTCCTGGGCGCCTCGTGCCCGGAGGGCCATCACTGGATGCTGTCAGGTGCTGTTGCGGCGCAGGTCCTGCAGGAGGAGACGTAGGTGCTGTCACGTCCTAGCGGGAGCCTCGCCTCGTCTCACGCCACCACGCCACACTCGTCACGAATCGTTACATAACGTGACATCCTTAAGTCCCTGGAATTGGGCTCAGCCACCGATGGCTCGAACCCAACACCTGCCACAACTCCTTATCGCGCTGTGGACCGTGATGTTGCGGTGCCCACCGACGTATAGCGGACGGGCGTCCGTGCTGTTAGGACGGTCGGTTCGCAACGTTAGGACGGTCGGCGCGCACCGTCGGCGTTTCCACGGACGGCCACGGACGGGCAGCTTCGGCGGCGTGTTTCGGCTTTGACGCGCGGCGCTAAATGGGTTTTCTGCGCGCCTCGGCGGTCGCGCTGATGGCGTGCCGGCCCGTGTCCGTGCCGTGGCGGCTGGCGGCTGCCGTGTCCCGGAAGGTGTGCCTGTGGTCCCGGCTGTCCGGGACCTTCGGCCCGTGCCCCGGCGGGGTGCCGGGAGCAAGACTTGAGATGTGCCCAAGGGAAACGGGCGCACGAGGCCCGCGGGAAACGGGCCCCGGAGGATAACAAGAGACGTAGGGAAGCGATCTCCATGGCTGCTGTCAGCCTCAGCACCGTCAAGTCCGAAGTCACCGCCGTCATCGGCGAGCCCGCCAAGCGTACGAACCTTCTCGTGTGGGAGGGGCTGAAGAACTCGAAGCTGGCCGCGCTGGCCTGGACCGCGGCTCGGGTGTGGCTGGGCGTGATGTGGATCCAGGCCGGCTCCTCGAAGTTGTGGGGCGCGGAGTCGGCGGCGTTCCTGCACGGCACCGGGGTGGCCGGGTTCGCCGCGCACGGCACCCCGGCCTACTCCTGGTGGGGGTCGTTCCTGCACAGCTTCGTCCTGCCGAATGCCGACGGGATCGGGATCCTGGTCGCGGTGGCCGAGTTCAGCATCGGCATCCTCCTGGTCGCCGGACTGTTCACCCGCCTGGCCGCCCTGGGCAGCCTTGCGCTGCTGTTCACTTACGTGATGAGCGGCACCGCGAGCGTGTGCGCCTTCTACGCCCTGTTCGCGATCGTGATCCTGGTCATGTGGCGGACCAGCAGCTGGATCGGGATCGACGGCCTCATCGCCGGCTACCGCCAGCGCCACCCGAACCTGCTCGCCACCCGGCTGCACCTTCCCGGGATCCGGACCGCGGCCGCCCACACGACGGCCGCCTGAACCCGGGAC
>DASXDG010000343.1:0-9772 GCA_036490795.1 Streptosporangiaceae bacterium | reverse complement strand
TCAGCAGGCCGCCCCGCAGCAGGCGCCGGCGCAGCAGCAGCCGTCCGCGGCCGGCAACGGCGTCGCCGGCCAGGCCGGTGCCCCAGCCGCGGCGGAGGAATACTCGTCCGGTGGCTCGCTGCTCCCCGGCGGTGACACGCCGTACGTCACGCCGCTGGTGCGCAAGCTCGCGGCCGAGCACGCCGTCAATCTGGAACAGGTGACCGGCACCGGCGTGGGCGGGCGCATCCGCAAGCAGGACGTGGTCGAGGCGGCCCGCGAACAGCGCGCGGCAGCAGCAGCGGCGACCCCGCCACCCGCACCGGCACCGGCTTCCGCGCCGGCCGCCGCGCCTGGCTCCGCGCAGGCGGGTACCCAGGCGGCCCCGGCAGCCCAGGGCGCTCCCGCCGCCGCGGCACGGCCGGCCATCGTGCCTTCCTCGCTGCGTGGCACCACCCAGAAGCTGTCCCGCCCGCGTCAGGTGATCGCGCAGCGCATGGTCGAGTCGCTGCGGGTGTCGGCTCAGCTCACCACCGTCGTCGAGGTCGACGTGACCGCTATCGCCAGGCTCCGCGGCCTGGCCAAGGGTGACTTCGAGGCCCGCGAGGGCGTGAAGCTCAGCTTCCTGCCGTTCTTCGCGCTGGCCGCCGTCGAGGCGCTGAAGGTGCACCCTAAGCTCAACGCGGTGCTCGACGGCGACCAGGTCACCTACCACGACGCGGAGCACCTTGGCATCGCGGTGGACACCGAGCGCGGCCTGATGGTGCCGGTCATTCACAATGCTGGCGACCTGAACATCGGCGGCCTGGCACGCAAGATCGGCGACCTCGCGCAGCGGACCAGGTCCGGTCAGGTGAGCCCGGATGAGCTGGCAGGCGGCACGTTCACGCTGACCAACACGGGCAGCCGCGGCGCGCTGTTCGACACGCCGATCATCAACCAGCCGCAGGTGGCGATCCTGGGCACCGGCACGGTCGTCAAGCGCGCCGTGGTCGTCGAGGATCCGTCGCTCGGCGAGGTGATCGCGGTCAGGTCGATGGTGTACCTCGCGCTCACTTACGACCACCGCCTGGTGGACGGGGCCGACGCGGCCCGGTACCTGGTCACGGTCAAGAGCCGGCTCGAAGAGGGAGGCTTCGAAGCTGAGCTAGGCCTCTAGGCCCAGCTCAGCACGGCGCCAATGGCGAAGGTCGCGGTCACCGGTTCCTCCGGGTTCATCGGGACGGCACTGGTGGCCAGCCTCAGGGCTGACGGCCACGAGGTCGTCCGGCTGGTCAGGCACGCCCCGCGAGAGCCGGATGAGACACGCTGGGATCCGCGTGCCGTGGACGGCGGGCTCAGCTCGGCCGCGGCGCTGCACGGCATCGACGCGTGCGTGCATCTGGCCGGAGCGGGCATCGCCGACCACCGCTGGACCAGGCGGTACAAGGCGGAGGTGAAGTCCAGCCGCGTGCTCGGAACCCGCGCGCTGGCCTCGGCGCTGGCCAGACTGCGACCGCTCCCCTCGGTCATGGTGTCCGCTTCGGCGATCGGCTTCTACGGATCCAACTCCGGCGCCGATGAGCGGTCGCCGTCAGGGCAGGGCTTCCTGCCCGGGGTCGTGCGGGAGTGGGAAGAGGCAGCCGACCCGGCCCGCGCGGCGGGGATCCGGGTCGCTCACCCGCGCAGCGGCCTGGTCATGTCCGGCCGCGGCGGCGTCCTCGCCAGGCTTCTGCCGCTGGCCCGCCCGCCGGTCCTGCCGGTCAGCCTGTGCCCGCGGTTCGGTTCGGGTACCCAGCTGATGAGCTGGATCTCGCTGACCGACGAGATCCGCGCGATCCGGTTCCTGATCGACAACGACATCGCGGGACCGGTGAACCTGACCGCGCCGGCTCCGGTGACGAACGCCGCCCTGACCAAGGCGCTCAGCGCGGCGGCCGGCCGCCGCGACCTGAACTGGCTGCGTGTCCCGGCTCCGGTCCTGCGCCTCGCCATGGGCGAGGCCAGCGTGGAGCTCCTGTCCAGCTCCGAAGTCCACCCCGCTCGCCTGACCGAGCACAACTTCGAGTTCCGCTACCCGGCCCTCCCTCAGGCCCTCGCCGCCGAACTCTGATCTTTGCCTGCGAAGCGACGGGTTTCGCGCCCGCTTTGACCGCTTTAGGTGTACGGATCCCAGGCAAAGTCGGTCGGCGAGACGCTGAAGCAGCGGGTAATACGGCGCAGGGTTTCGAGCTGGTCGTGGAACAGCTCGCGCCACGTGAAGTGGACGATGTGGTTCCTCGTCTCGCGAAGCAGCTGGTCGCGGTGCAGCTGGTAGATGGCACGGCCGCTCGTCTGGTATTTCTTCAGGCCATCCGCCTCGGCGATTGTCCGGAACTGCGGCCAGTAGAAGTCGACCCGGTAGGGCCGCTCCGGAGTATCGATGTAGGCCTGCAGTTCCGGTGGCGGCAAACCGTGCTCGTGGAAGACAACTCGCGCACACGACTCGAACACGGACTCCGCCCGCGCGTCGGCGAACGCCACGACTCTTCGCGCGCGCTCGATACCGGGCCAGTGCCCGCACCTGGCGAGGACTGCTTCCATCTCCGCCCTCGTCGTCTTGCTGAGCCGAAGCGCGGAATCCGCCGCGACGACGGCCTCCATGAACGATGTACCCCGCGCGAAATCCACGACCGTCCTCGCTGGCGTCGTGACCCGTACTTCGTGGCATCTCGTCACGTCGCAATCGGGAAGGTCCGCGGCCCGGAACCTGATCCGGCGCCCGCGCCCGGTGTAGCTACCAGGCGGACGGGTGAGCGTGACCATGCCGTCAGGGGGATCGTTCAGCAAATCCAGCCCGTGAATCCGCGCGGCCGACTCATGACTTGCCACCGCCTGCCGGGACGTCGTGGCGAGCAGGGCAGCGAGCGCGAGCAGAGCGTGCGGCCATTTCTCCTGGCCAGTGGATGCCAGTTTTACCGTCGCGTACACGCCTGGATACACTTCCACGACCTCGCCGCGGCGGACCATGGTCCGCAGCCGGACACGGGAGACCCCAGCGGCCACCCAGTCAGCGGACGTCCCGATGTTCACCTAAAGCCCTCGCTCAGCTCCCGCCAGTTACACATCAACGATCCCGTTGGCAGGGGCGACGGTCAACCTTGCCTGCCAAATGGCCGATTTGCCGCCCGGAATGCCCGATATGGGTATGCGGCGAACAGGCAAAGTCGCCTAGTCTGAGTCGGAGTCGGAATCGGAATCGGAATCGGTGTGGGTCACGGTGACGGTGACCGTGACCGCGCCGCTGGAAATCCTGGACAGGCCGACGGGCGCGAGGATCGTCCAGGCGGCTACGGCGACGGCGAAGCCGACGCGCATGTCACCGGCCAGCATGCTTTCGCCGCCGGCCGCGGACCACGCCCAGAACAGGCTGCCCGCCGCGAACGTCCATACCGGAACGGCGCCGCGGTCGCCCATCAGGTCCCAGATGAGCGCGCCGACGACGGGGCCCGCGTCATAGTACGGGTAGGTGTTCGGGTCCAGCGCCACGCGAACAGCAGTGCAGATGAGAATAACGGCAGGCCATCTTCCCCTGCTGATGGCCAGGAGGGACAGTCCGAAGCCGATCACGAGCTGCGCGGCGCGATCCCAGGACGGGGTGTCCGGCGTGTTCACGCCGAGCGCGCGGAGCCCGGACCCGTCCACGTTCGGTATCGCGTACCTGGCGGCGGCGATGCTGTGCGGGTCGGCGATCACGAACGGCGCCCAGACCAGCAGCGTGACACCGGCCGCCCAGCCGATCGCCCGCCACCGGGGCGCGGGGAGGGCGAACAGCAGCGCCATGAATGCGAACGCCCACGGCTTGGCGCTCCCCGATAGAGCAAGGAACACACCGGTCAGCACCGGCCGTCCCCGGACGAGCGCGTTGACGGCCAGCGCGGCGAACAGCAGGGCCAGGACGTCGTCCAGGTGCGCCCAGCTCACGGCCAGGACGGCCCAGACCGGCACGAGGAGGAAACCGGCGCCGAGCACGGCCCAGCGGATGTGGTCGGGATCGAGATCGGGACGAGCCTGACCGGCGGTGCGTTCGGCAAGGTAGAGGATCGCCAGCCCGGCGGCGCTCATCAGGATCTGGGCGGCGGCCACGCCTTCATGCGAGCCGATCAGGCGGATCAGCGCGCTGGCGCCCAGCGTGACCGGGCCGAACTGGAACCTCGGGTAGTTCGCGTACATGTGCAGGCCGCCCGGTTCGGTCGTGGCGGCGGGCTGCTGTCCGACGAACAGCTTGGCGGCCAGGACGAACAGGCGCCAGGAGCGGGGATTGCCCGCGGCCATCTCCTGGAACCATTTGGCCGACCACGCGGCGAGCACGATCAGATGCCATGGCAGCCGGTACCAGCGCTGCCCTCTGGCAGCGGTCAGCCACCATGGCGGATCGGCACTGGCGGTCACTCAAGGAGATTACAAGAACGCCGAACGTGATCAAGCACGCTATGTAGTTATGATGAAATCGAATTCGGCCTTGCCGTCGGCGAATTCCGTAATGAGGCTTTTCTTCACCGCGAAGACGGCATCGGATTCGATGTACTGACTGCCCGCCACGAATATGTGCGTGGTGAGCGGACGATAACCGGGAGCGGTCACGATGAAGTGGATATGCGCGGGGCGGTAGGGATGCCTGTCCGTCGCGGCGAGCAGGTCGCCGACTGGACCGTCAGCCGGGATCGGATAGTGGCTGGGCACGATCGTGCGGAACCAGTACCGGCCATCGGCATCGGCGGTGAACAGCCCGCGGCCGTTGCCTCGCGGCTGCACCTCGGGCTGCTGGACATCATAAAACCCCTGCTCATTAGCCTGCCACACATCAAGTTGCGCACCAGGAACGGGCTCGCCCCGCTCGTTGAGGACGCGGCCGGAAATCAGGCACGGCTCACCGGTGCCGACCAGGTCAATCGCGTCGCCGAGGTCCCTGCGCGGTGACTGCACCACGTGGAAGGGGCCGAGGACGGTGGATTCGGTCGCCCCGCCGAGCTTGGCGTTGTTGATGGTTTCGACCAGCATAGAAATGCCCAGTACGTCGGAAAGCAGGATGAATTCCTGACGGATATCGTCGCATTTCTGCCCGGTCCTGGTGAGGAAATCTATCGCGTATTCCCATTCGGCGATCGTGGGTTCGGTCTCGCGGGCGAAGGCGTGCAGATGCCGGACAAGGGCACCGAGCAGTTCGCGCAGCCTCGGGTCCGGAGTACTGGCGAAGCTCTCCACGACCTCACTGGTCAGGTCCATGGCGGACAGGGTAAGTCGCGAGGCGGACGCAGCACCAGATCCGATACCGGCCCGAGGTGACCGAGCTTGTCGGGATTCACGATGGAGCGGATCGCCTGCACCTTCCCGTCAGCGATGTCCAGGGCGAAGACGGTGACCACGCGGTGCTCGGCGTCGTAGCCGATCGCGCCAGGCTGGCCGTTGACCCGCGTCACCTCCATCGTGCCAGCCGAACCGAAGCGGCGGAGCAGACCGAGCAGGAACCGCGCGATCCTTTCGCCGCTGGTCAGCGTGCTGCCGAGCGCGAGAGCCTTGCCGCCGCCGTCACCGGTCATCGTCGCGTCCGGCGCGAGCAGCTCAAGCAGGCTGTCCAGGTCGCCACCGCCCACGGCCGCGAAGAAGCGCTGAGCCACCTGCTCGCTCTGCTCGCGGGACGCCTCGAACCGGGGCCGGCCGCCCTCGTCGATGCGGCGGCGCGCCCGGGTGAGGATCTGCCGGCAGTTCGCTTCCGACTTGCCGACGATCCCGGCGATCTCCTCGTAGCCGTAGGCGAAGACCTCGTGCAGGAGAAAGACCGCGCGTTCGGTCGGCGTGAGGGTCTCCAGCATGACCAGGAAGGCCATGGACAGCGAGTCCGCCATCTCGGCATGGTCGGCTGGGTCGTTGTCATCCACGATCAGCGGCTCGGGGAGCCAGGCACCCACATACGATTCGCGGCGGACCCGCGCCGAAGTCTGGTGGGTGATCGCCAGCCGGGTGGTGACCGTAGCGGCGAACGCCTTGGGGAACTCGACCTCCGTGCCGTCAAGCAGGCTGCGGGTGAGGCGCAGGAACGCCTCCTGGACGATGTCCTCCGCGTCGCTGACGCTCCCGGTCATCCGGTAGGCGATCGAGAACATCAGCGGCCGGTACTCGGCGAAGACACCAGCGTCAGTCATTGCTCTCCCTCAGCCGTTCGGCCTCACCCAGGCAGGGAACCCGTCCCGCCAGCTAGCGTATTTCGGCTGCCAGGCGAGCTCACGTCTGGCCTTGGCGTTGGACGAACCCCGTACTTGCGTCATCTGGGCCACGATAACCTCGCCCGCCAGCGCCCGGCCAAGCCAGGCCGGCAGCCGCATCGGCGCCTTGGCCCGCAGGCATTGCGCCAGATAGGGCAGCCAGTCGCGGACCGCGGCGGGGTCGTCGTCCACGATGTTGTAGATCCCCGGGTCGCCGTTGGTGATCGCGGCGATGGCGGCACCGGCCGCGTCCGTGATCTCGGTGAACGACCAGAGGCCGGCGCCGCCGCCGATGATGGGGAGACGGCGCTTGCGGACCAGGTCGAGCATCGCGGCGGAGGCTCCCGGGCCGTAGAAGCTGCCGTAGCGGAGCACGATGCCACCTGAGGCCTTCGGCACGACGTCCTCGACGTAGCGGATTGCCCGCATCGACTCGGCGGTCGCGGCCAGCGGCTGGGGGTCGAGCGGGTCCTGCTCGGTCTTGACCAGGCTGCCGGTCCTGGCGTTGTTCCAGCCGATGTAGCTCTGCGCGACGAACCGCCGCACGTGGGCGGCCGCGGCGGCCTCCAGCAGGTAGTCGGTGCCCTTGGTGCGGAGCTGGTTGGTGACCGCGAACTCCTGGTCGAACTTGCGGAAGTCGCGCATGCTGGCCAGCGAGGTCATCTGGTGGATGATCACATCGGGCTTGGCGTCCACGACCGCCCGCAGGACGGCGTCGCGGTCCAGGCCGTCGAGCACGGCCGGCGTGGCGCCTTCCTCGTACAGGCCATGGGCCTTGGCTTCCGATCTGGTGGTGGCCGTGACCTGGTGACCGCCCCGGACGAGGGCAGGGACGAGGTGCTGGCCGACGGCGCCGGTGGCGCCGGCTAGAAAGATCCGCATTGCTGGTCTCCGTTTCTCGTTTGACACCCTTGAGACCAGGTGCGGTTCTGGTTTGTGACAGCCCTAGTCGTCGTCTTCGACGCGCAGGTGCCAGCTGGTGGAGACCGTGGCGATGTGGCGGAGTTTGTCGGGGTTCGCCACGACGCGAAGCGCCTGCACCTGGCCGTCGAGGAGCTCGAAGGTCATTGCCGCGATCAGGCCGTCAGTGGCGTACGCGAGCAGGCCAGGCATGCCGTTGATCGTCGCGGGTTCCAGGTGGGCGTCCAGCCGCCGCGCCCGCTCGATCTGGAAGACGAGGATCGCCGCCACATTGTCGCGGCCGTATACCGGTTCGGCGAACGTAACCTCGCCGTTGCCGCCGCTGTCGCCGTAGAAGACGACATCGGGAGCGAGGCGCTCGAGCAGGCTGCCCATGTCGCCGCCCTTCGACACGTCGAGGAAGATGCCGGTCAGCTCCTCGGCGTCCGCCCTGGACGTGCTGAACCGCGACTTGCGCCGCGCGATGGCCTGCCGCGCCCTGGCGAGCAGCTGGCGGCAGGCGGCCTCCGACTTGCCGGTGGCATCCGCGACCGCCTTGTAGTCGTAACTGAAGACCTCGCGGAGCAGGAAGACGGCGCGTTCGGCGGGCGTGAGCGTCTCCAGCAGGGTCAGGAACGCCATGGACAGCGAATCGGAAAGCTCGGCCTGCTCGGCCGGGTCGTTACCGTCCTGGATGAGCGGCTCCGGCAGCCAGGTGCCGCGGTAGGTTTCCCGCCGTACCCGCGCCGACCTGAGATGGTCGATGGCCAGGCGAGTGGTGATCGTGGCCAGGTATGCCTTGGGCGCCCTGGTATCGCCGCGGTCGGCGGCGGCCCGCAGGAACGCTTCCTGGACGATGTCCTCGGCGTCGCCGACACTGCCCGTCATCCGGTAGGCGATGGAGAACATCAGCGGGCGGTATTCGGCGAAGTCGTTACTGTTCATGACCCTCAAGACGAGATGGGCGCTCCTGCTGTGACGTATCCATGGCGTCGCGAAGGCGGGCGGGGAGAGCCTCGGCCAGCCCGTCGGCGAACAACGGCACCCGCCACAGCGGCGGCAGCGGGCCGGGCACGCCTTCCAGCCGCATCACCGTCTCGAACGTGATCCGGATCAGTCGCCGGGCACCGGCGAACAGCAGGAACGCCAGCGGGAATTCCGCGAAAACGGCGGCGAGGATGCTCATCGTGATGTCCGGGGTGCCGGCATTGAGGACGATGTCGAACCAGGCATCGCAGATCAGCAACGTCCCGGTGACGAGCATGCAGGGGATGATCACCTGGCGCTGCTTCCACGAGGCCCACACCGTCGCGGCGAAGCCTGCCAGCTCGAGGGCGTCCAGGCCGACCCAGACAACGCGCCAGTGGTCGATCTTGAAGGTCAGCGGCAAGTTGACCGCCAGGATCCCGATCCAGGCCCCCAGCACCAGGCAGACGGAGCTCAGGAACAGCAGCCCCACCCGCCGCCGGCGCAGGACCTTCGGGTCAATCATCGGATGCGGCAGGTCGATGGCAGCGAGTGCCCGAGCCAGCTCCTGCCGCTCCTGGGGAGACATCCGCCGGAGCGCGGCCTCATCGATCACATGTCACATTGTGCACTTCATCCCTTTGCCAGCGAATCCCTGTCCCGCCGCGAGCCGCCGGTACAGGAATTCAGCGGCGCGCCTAGCGCCCGTGGCGTTTTTTACCCGCGGCGCCCGCGGTGTCAACGGCTCTCCCCGCCTGCGGGCGCGGGGGAGCCGCCTGCGGACGCGGGGGAGCCGCCTGCGGGCGCGGGGGAGCCGCCTGCGGACGCCTGCGGACGCCTGCGGACGCCTGCGGGCGGCCCCTCCTGCGTCCGTGGCGCCTCCGCCCGTGGCACTTTCCGGGCCGCCCCCGCCCGTGGCCCGCGCGTGGCGGCCTCCGCCCGTGGCACTTTCCGGGCCGCCCCCGCACGTGGCCCGCGCGTGGCGGCCTCCGCCCGTGGCATTTTCCGGGCCGCCGACGCCCTCCCTGCCCATACCCACCGCCACCCCGGCTCGACGCCCCGGAATGGGCCGTTCCGTTCGAATTAACGTGTCCGTTTATCCCTTCGTGGAGGGCTACCCCTCGAAAACGGGGGTTAATCTTCCACGAAGGGACGATCCGCCACGTTATCCAGCGCGCCACCGCCCGCTATGCGGGAAATGCCCCATATGCGCCGCCCGGGCCAGGCCCCCTCCCGGGCCAGGCCCCCGCCCGGGCCTATGCCCGCCCGGGGGCCTACGCCCGCCCGGCCCGCCCCCGCCCCGGCCCTGCACCCGCCCGGGGCCCTGCACCCGCCCGGGGCCCTGCACCCGCCCGGGCCCGCCGGGCCCGGCCGGGCCCCCCCGACCCCCGCCCGCCGAATCCGGTGCGCTACTGGTCCAGGCCCGGTCGCGGACGGCGGCGGCGGTGCGGGAGCGCTCCCTCCAGCCCTCCGCCGAACAGCTGGGTGCTGCGCAGCAGGTGACGTGGCTCATCAGCGCGCGGCCCGGCGGGCGGCCCGGCGGGCGGTAGCAACTGGCCGGCCGGTGCGGGCTGGTTGCCCAGGGCCGTCTGGACGGTCGCGCGGAGCAGACGGCGGGCGCCGGCGAACGCGATGAACGCCAGCGGCAGTTCGGCGAAGATCGCGGTGATCAGGCTGAGCCAGAAGCCGCCGTTCCTGCGATCGGC
>DASXDG010000342.1:0-18441 GCA_036490795.1 Streptosporangiaceae bacterium | reverse complement strand
GGCGCGGCGTGCGAATTACATGGGTGTAATCACGCGGGGCACGCTTTGGCGTGCCCCGCGTGGGGCTGTGCGTGGTTAGAGCGTGACGGTTGCCTCTATCGTGAGCCGCCTTGCGGTCCGGGGTTTTCGATGTTGACACGCTCCCCTATCGGACCCCTTACTCTCCACGATTCGCGTCGGCTGGTTAAAGCCCGTACAGCTCGAAGACGTGGCTGAAGAACCAGTTCGGCTGCGTCACGCCCGAGCAGGTGCCGGCACCCTTGGTTCCCGGGCAGCCGCCGTTGTCGCGTTGCAGCGCCCAGAACGACAGCATGCCGACTCCCTTGACCCGCGCCCAGGCGGCGACGGCGACGGCGTCGGCTTCGGTGAACGTCTCGTCCGGGCCGAAGTCGTCGATGCCCGGCATCTCGGTGATGCCGACCAGGTGCCACAGCTGGCTGGCCGAGTCGTTCGGGTAGAGCGTCTTCAACTGGCCGACCAGGGCCGTCGCGGCCTGAACGGTGTCGGTCAGCATGTTCTGCTGGGTGCCGATGTAGTAGTCGAACGTTTCCAGGTTGACCGAGCTGATCACGGCGCCGTCAGCGACCGCGTTCTGCAGCACGCTCAGTTCGGCCGCGGGCAGCCCGGTCGGGTTGGTGGGCAGGGTGTAGGAGAACTGGATGCTGCGGCCGTGTGCCGCCGCCCAGGCCTGCGTCTCGGCGATGGCCTCGTTGCGGCGGTTGATCCCCGCGGTGTTGGTCACCGAGGTGCCCTCCACGTCCAGGTCGATGCGCGGGACGTTGTAGGTGGTGATCAGGCTCTCGAAGACCTGGGCGATCGAGTCGACGCTGTCGCAGCTGTCGGCGATGTCGGTGCCCGTGGTGTCCGCGGTGTACCCGCCGAACGACGGGATGACGTTGCCGCCGTGGGCCTGGATGGCGGCGATGTCGGTGCCGTAGCTTGACGACGCGATCGGCAAGGTCGTGTCGCCATTCCAGTAAGCGGTGCAGGAACCGGCCGTCGCTGTTTCCAGGAAGGCCAGGCTCAGGTAGTGCGCGCCAGACTGCTGGGACTGCGCGGCCATATCGGTGCTCGTGTCGTATGTCTCGTAGTAGGGGGCGAACAGGTATTGCGGAAGCGAGGAGCTCCGCGACGGGGCGGCGTGCGCGGTGGCGCTGGCGCCGACACTGATCAGGGTCACGGTGGCGGTTGCTGCGGCGAGGAGGATGGGGGTACGTCGTTTCATGCGCGCGTCCTCCGGATCAGATCGAATAGGAAAGTTTCCTATTCGATGACGGACGCTAGTAGCACGCGCCGTGGCCGTCAAGACCCGAACAGTTCCAGCAGCTTAATGGTGGTACCCCAGTTCCGCGCCGTCCCCGGCAGCTTGGTCAGCGCCTTGCCTAGCTCGCTAGGGCCGTAGCCGCCGGGGGTGTAGAAGAACAGCACCCGGCCGACCGCCGTGATCTTGTCTCGTCCCGCGCCCTTGGCGGCTTCGAGCTGGGCGATCCGGTCCTTGAGCGCCTCGTCCGCCTCGCCAGCGAGGAAGATCACATGCACCAGCTTGTGCTCATGCGGGAAAGGGTTGTCGCTGATCGCCTGTGCAAGCTCCAGCCTGGAGACCACGACAACATCAATATTCATGCTGAACGCACTGTGGATCTTCGCGCTGATCTCCCGCGCGATCGCGGCGGCATCCGTCCGCGGGGTGCTGAACAGCACGTTCCCACTCTGAATGTACGTCGAGACCCCTTCGTAGCCGAGGTCTTCCAGGGCGGCGCGGAGGTCGGCCATCGCGATCCTGTTGTTCTTGCCGACGTTGATCCCGCGCAGCAGAGCGACGTGTGTTGGCATCTGGCTATTGTGCCGTCGCGGCGGCATCCCGGGGATCCCGGGGCAGCCGGTTCCCCGGACAAGCTGGGACATCTCTGTTTAAATGCTAGAGCTAGGCGCGGGGAGGGTGTGAGCAAAATGGACGGTTCGCCGTGGGACGGTCAGGGCGCGGTGCAGGGCGCTCTGCGCGCGATCGTCGCTGATCCGCGCTACGGGCCGGTGGCGCTGTCGAACGCGCAAACGCTCGGCTACCTGCTCGGATACATGCTGCCCGGCTCGCCGAGGGAAACGAGCGCGCTCGTCGCGGCCGCAGAGGCCGGCGTGCCATGGACCCTGCAGAACTACCTGTCGCAGGGGATGAGCCCGGAGAGCGCGTCGCGTCAGGTGGCCGGCTACCTCAGCGAGCGTTCGGCTCTCCCGGCCGACGCGTCCGCCTGGGCGGTTGGTGCGCTGGCCACCGCGCTCGGTCTCGACACCGCCTCCCAGCTCACGCAGTCCGTGCAGGTCTTGCCGGCGAACCGCGCACAGGCCCTGCAGCCGGTGACCAGGGCAGAGGTCGTCAGCCAGGCCAGCGACTCGCCGGGCAGCTACCAGCAGCCCGCTCTTCCGGCCGGATCGTCTTCGTCCGCTGGTTCCATCGCGCCCGCTGGTTCCATCGCGCCTGCTAGTTCGCCCGCGTCCGCTAGTGCGTCCGGCTGGTCTCCGGCCAGCGCCGCCTCTGGCCAGGGCAGCTCCGCCCAGGGCGGTACTACACAGGGCGGTACTACACAGGGCGGTTCCGCTCCGGTCGCCGACGGGGCTTCAGATCCAGCGGCGGGCTGGTCTCCTGGTGGATACGGTGCCCCGGCCGGCTACAACGCTCCTGGCGGCTACAACGCTCCCGGCGGCTACGGTGCGCCGGCGGGTAATGGTGTCCAGGCCGCCCCTGGTGCTCCCAATGGGTATTACGGTGCGCCGACGGCAGGTAACGCTGTTCAAGCCGCCCCTGGCGCTCCGGGTGGGTACGGGATGCCGGCGGCTGGCCCTGGTGTTCAGGGCGGCCCTGGTGTTCAGGGCGGTCCCGGTGCTCCCGGCGGATACGGGGCTCCCGGCGGTGCGTACGGTGCCGCGGGCGGCTACGGTGCTCCGGTCGGCGGGCAAGGGGCCGGCGGGCAGAGTGCCCAGTGGGCTCCGGGCAGTAACGCCGGCGCGACGGCGGGCGGCTGGGCCCCGTCTGGCCAGGCCGCGCCGACGGCAGGTCCGTGGGGAGCCCAGCCACCCCTTCAGCCGGGCAGCCGGCGACGGCGCTCAGCAGGGCTGAACAGCAGCCTCCCGGACACGATGGTGCTGGCGTCGGCCGGCGCGGCGGTGCTCGGTGCACTGCTGGTCATCTGGGCGTGCGCCCTCCCGATCCTCGAGTCGGGCGGGGCTAGCATCTCGCTGTTCAGCTCGGGGAACAGCGGCTGGTACATGGCGGAGCCGATCATGGTAGTCGTGCTCGGACTGGCCGGCGGCGCGGTAATCCTGGGGGCGGAGCGGAAGCTCATGCCGCAGTTTTCCGGCGTGGTGGCGGCCGGTGCGCTGATCGGCGTTGGCGCCTTGACCTTCATGTTCTTCGCCGGGTACGAGCTCGGCGGCGCCAGCGGTGCGCACGCCGGATCTGGCGGCCTGGTCGGCATGCTCGCCGGGCTGCTACTGGGTGGCGGCGGAGTGGTGAGCCTGCTGAACACGATGAAGTCGGCCGGTGCCGCCAGCTGAGCCGGTACGCCGATAATGGCTAGATGGTCACCATTGAGGGTTCGGGTGTTGTCGTTACCGGTGCGGGCAGCGGGATAGGCCGCGCGCTCGCGCGCCGCCTCGCCGCGGGTGGTGCCCGCGTCGTCGTCAACGATATCGACGCGGCGGCCGCCGAGGTCGCCGCCGCCGAGATCGGGGAGCGTGCGTTTCCGGTCGCCGGGGATGTCGGCACCGAACTGGGCGTGCACGATCTCATCACCGCGGCCCGCTGGCACCTGGGCGAGATCGACATCTACTGCTCGAACGCCGGCACTGGAACGGGCACGGGGCCCGAGACGCCGGAAGCCGGCTGGCAGCAGGCCTGGGAAGTGAACCTGATTGCGCACGTCCGTGCGTCCAGGGAACTGCTGCCCGCCTGGCTGGAGCGCGGGCACGGCACGTTCGTGGTGACCGCGTCGGCGGCCGGGCTGCTGACCATGCTCGGATCGGCGCCGTACTCGGTGACCAAGCACGGGGCCGTCGCGTACGCGGAATGGCTCGCCGCGACGTACTCGCACCGGGGCCTGTCCGTGCACTGCCTGTGCCCGCAGGGGGTGCGCACCAAGATGCTGGCCGACTCCGGGCGGGCCGGGGAGATAGTGCTGAGCGGCGGCGCCATCGAACCCGAGCAGGTGGCCGACGCGCTCTGGGACGGCATGGCCGAGGGGCGGTTCCTCATCCTGCCCCACCCGGAGGTGCACGAGTATTACACGCTGCGCGCTGGCGACCCGGACAAATGGCTGCGCGGCATGAACCGGCTGCAGCGCAAGATCGAGGAGGACGCGTGAGAGCGTGGCAAGTACACGAGCACGGTGAACCGCGCGACGTGCTGACGCTGGCCGAGATCGCCGAGCCGGCGCCGGGGCCAGGACAGGTACTGGTGCGGGTGCTCGCGGCGGCCGCGAACTTCCCCGACGCCCTCTTGTGCCGTGGAACGTACCAGGTCCGCCCGCCACTGCCGTTCTGTCCAGGTGTCGAACTCTGCGGTGAGATAACGGCGGTCGGCGATCGGGTCGGCGGGTTCGCACCGGGGGGCCGGGTGATCGGCGGCGCGGTACTGCCGTACGGCGGGTTCGCCGAGTACGCGCTGATGGACTCGCGGACGATCATGCCGGCGCCGGCTGTTCTCGACGACGCGGCCGCGGCGCCATTCCACATCACGTACCAGACCGGCTGGTTCGGGCTGCACCGGCGGGCGCGGCTGGCCGCCGGCGAGACGCTGCTCGTGCACGCCGCCGCCGGGGGAGTCGGCAGCGGCGCGGTACAGCTGGGCAAGGCGGCCGGGGCGACCGTCATCGGCGTGGTCGGCGGCCCGGCCAAGGCCGAGGCGGCGGCGTCGCTCGGCGCGGACGTGGTGATCGACAGGACCCGCGAGAACGTCATCGACGTGGTCAAGTCGGCGACCGGCGGGAAGGGTGCCGACGTCGTGTACGACCCGGTCGGCGGGGACGCGTTCGCCCAGTCGATCAAGTGCATCGCCTTCGAAGGGCGGATCGTGATCGTCGGGTTCGCCAGCGGGAAGATCCCGTCCGCCGCGCTGAACCACGCGCTGGTGAAGAACTATTCGATCCTCGGCCTGCACTGGGGCCTGTATCAGGCCAAGGACCCGGCGGCGATCAGGGAGTGCCACGCTCAGCTGACCGCGCTCGCCGCGGACGGGCTGATCAAGCCGCTGATCAGTGAGCGGCTCGGACTCGCGGACGTGCCCGCCGGGGTCCAGCGGCTCGCCGACGGCGACACCATCGGCCGGATCGTGTTCGAGCCGTGAGCGGCCGGCCGGATCCAACCTTGACCTAGCGCTTGCTCGGCTGACGGTCCATGATGGTGCCTATGCCGGAATCGATCCACAACGGACACCTGATGGCCGCCGCGCTCAACCGGCACCACGATGACCCGGTCCTGTACCTGGGCGACACCGTGCTGACCGGGCGCGAGATGGCCGACCGGATCAGCCAGTACGCGCAGGCCTTCGAGGCGTTCGGCGCCGGACCTGGCAACGCGTCCGCGCTGCTCGCGCTCAACCGGCCCGAGGTCTTGTTCATCATCGGATCCGGGCAGATGCGCGGCTACCGGCGGACCTCGCTGCATCCGCTCGGTTCGCTGGACGATCACGCCTACGTGCTGAACGACGCCGGCATCAGCACGCTGATCATCGACCCGGTCCCGATGTTCGTCGAGCGCGCGCTCGGTCTGCTCAGCAAGGTTCCCGGACTCACCCAGATCCTGACCATCGGCCCGGTGCCGCCGGAACTGGCGCATGTCGGCCACGACCTGGTGGCGAAGGCCGAGACGTTCGCGCCTGGCCCGCTCGAGGTGGCGAAGCTGCCCGCCGACCACATCGTCTCGATCACCTACACCGGCGGGACCACCGGGCATCCCAAGGGGGTCATCGGCACCGCGGGGACGATGGCGGCGATGACCCAGATCCAGTTGGCGGAGTGGGAGTGGCCGGCGGCGCCGCGGTTCCTCATGTGCACTCCGCTCTCGCACGCTGGCGCCGCGTTCTTCGTCCCCGTGCTGCTCAAGGGCGGAACGCTGATCGTGCTGCCCAGGTTCGACCCGGCCGAGGTGCTGCGTACCATCGAGGAGAAGCGGATCACCGCGACGATGCTGGTGCCGTCGATGCTCTACGTTCTGCTCGACCATCGCGACTCGCGTACCCGCGACCTGTCCTCGCTGGAGACGGTCTACTACGGAGCGTCGTCGATCAATCCGGTCCGGCTGGCCGAGGCTATCGAGCGGTTCGGCCCGATCTTCGCGCAGTATTACGGGCAGAGCGAGGCTCCGATGGTGATCAGCTACCTGGCCAAGGGGGAGCACGAGCCCGGCAGGCTCACCTCTTGCGGCCGGCCCTCGGCATTCTTGCGCACGGCGCTGCTCGATGAGGACAGCAAGCCGGTGCCGCCGGGGTCGCCGGGCGAGATCTGCGTGGCGGGCCCGCTGCTGGCCGGCGGGTACTGGAACCTGCCTTCGGTCACGGCGGAGACGTTCACCGCCGACGGCTGGCTGCACACGGGGGACGTGGCACGCGAGGACGAGGAGGGCTTCTGGTACATCGTCGACCGCACCAAGGACATGATCGTCACCGGGGGCTTCAACGTCTTCCCGCGTGAGGTGGAGGACGTGGTCGCCGAGATCCCGGCCGTCGCACAGGTCGGCGTCATCGGCGTGCCGGACGAGAAGTGGGGCGAGGCGGTGACCGCGGTCGTCGTGCTCAAGCCGGATGCCTCCGTTGACCTGGACACGCTGACCGCGCAGGTCCAGGAACTGGTGCGGGACCGCAAGGGCCCGGTGCACGTGCCCAAGCAGGTGATCATCGCCGAATCGCTGCCGCTGACCCCGTTGGCCAAGCCGGACAAGAAGGCCCTCCGCGCCCAGTACGGCAGCGCTTAGCCGCAGACCGCGTCTTCAAGCCGGGGTCCCGGCCATGGACGGCGGTTCCGCGTAGGCTTTGGCGACCGTGGCCCTGCTGAACACGTGCCAGGTGGTCGCCGACACGCCTATCGCGACGACGAACGCCACCCAGTACGGCGCGGTGATGCCGAACGCGGAGGCGAGTGTCCCGCCGAGCAGCGCGCCGATGCAGTTGCCACCCGCCGCGATGAACAAGTTCGTGCTGCCCACCCGGCCGAGCATCTCCGGCGGGGTCATCCGCTGCCGCAGCGAGGCTCCCACGATGGTCCACAGCGAGGCGTGCACGCCGAAGACGAACATCATGAACCCGACGACGTAGGCATTGCGCGAGGTCGCCAGCGTGAGGTGCAGCCCGGCCTCGATCAGCAGGCCGATCCGGATCGTCCAGGTCGCCGTCACCGTCCGGATCAGCCGGTCGCCCCAGACGGCGCCGACGATGCCGCCGGCCGCCTCACAGGAGAACAGCGTGCCGTAGCCGACCGAACCCAGGTGCAGCCGCTCCTTGACCAGCAGCACGAGCACCGCCATCGTCGCGGTGAGGGTGACGTTCAGCAGCCCGATCAGCAGCGCCATGGTGCGCAGCAGGCGCTGGTGCATCAGCCAGCGGAACCCCTCGGCCACCTCGGCCCTGACCGATCCGCGTGTCTTCGCCGGTGGCTCGGCGCCCGAGCCGGCACCCGAGTCGCCGCGCGTGCCGCCGGTCGCCCGGTAGACCCCGGCCACCAGCCCGACCAGAACCGCGCTCGCCGCGTACGTCCCGGCGTTCACGAAGAACGGCGCGCTCGCCGACACCACGAACAGGAATCCGCCGAGCGGCCCGGCGACCATGCCCTGCATCAGGGTCGTGCCGCCGATCAGCCAGCCGTTGGCGCGCTCTAGCCGGTCCCGCGGCACCACCGAGGGGGTCATCGCCTGGCTGGCCGATCTGAACACGGCCTCGCCCGCGTTGATGAGGAACAGCACGACATCCAGCAGGACGACGCTGGACCGGCCCGCCAGCAGCGCGGTGGCCAGGACGCCCATCACCACGACCCGTGACCAGTCGATCGTGACCATCAGCCGCCGCCGGTCGGCCCGGTCCACGAGGACGCCGCCGGGGATGGCGAACAGCAGCCAGGGCAGCCAGGCCGCCGTGGACGTGGTGGCGACGAGCAGGGCGCTCTCGGTGTGCGCGGCGACGTACAGCGGCGCGGCGATCGTGGCCAGGCCGCTGCCGAGGGCGGACAGCGTACTCGCCGTCCACAGCTTCGCGAATCGCGAGCCAAGTCCCTCCGTCACAAGCGGTGAGGCTACCGGGAGCGGGGGGAGAAAGCGATCCCGAACTGGATAAATCCGCCCTGGCGGTCCGCTTGGCCATTGACGCCCGAAATTCCCGTATTAGTTATGGTTGAAGACCATGAGTACCCAGCCGCTGCGGGAGAGCGCACCAGCCGCCGAGGGCGTCGATGCCCGCGGCGTCGAGGCGTTCCTCGACGCCATCGAGGCCGCGCCGGACACCGAACCGCACAGCGTGATGATCCTGCGTCACGGCAGGCTGATCGCCGCCGGCTGGTGGGCGCCGTACAGCCCGGACCGGGTGCATCTGCTGTACTCGCTCAGCAAGAGCTTCACGGCCACGGCGGCCGGCCTGGCCGCCGCCGAGGGGCTGCTGAACCTGGACGACCCGGTGATCGCGTACTTCCCCGAGTTCGCCGCCGATATCACCGATGCCGGCAGCCGCTCCATCTTGGTGCGGCACGTCGCCTCGATGGCCAGCGGCCACGTCACCGACATCCGGGTCAAGGCCGTCGAGGGTGACCCCGCCGAGCCCGTCCGCGGGTTCCTGCTGATCCCGCCAGATCGCGATCCTGGCACGGTCTTCACCTACAACCAGGCGGCCACGTACACGCTGGCCGCGATCGTGCAGAAGCTGACCGGTCAGCCGCTGACCCAGTACCTGCGGCCCCGGCTGTTCGACCCGCTGGGCATCGGGCAGGTCTTCTGGCAGCAGTATCCGCGGGGGCGCGACGTGGGATACAGCGGCCTGCACGCGACCACGGACGCGATAGCCAGGCTCGGCCAGCTCTACCTGAACGGCGGTGTCTGGGAGGGTAAACGGGTGCTGCCCGCGTGGTGGGTCGCTGAGGCGACGCGCCCGCAGATCTCCAACGCCGCCCAGGGCGCGACGCCGGACTGGCAGCAGGGGTACGGGTTCCAGTTCTGGATGTCGCGGCACGGGTACCGCGGGGACGGAGTCTACGGGCAGTTCTGCCTGGTACTGCCCGAGCAGGACGCGGTTATCGCCATGACCGCGGCCAGCGGGCAGATGCAGGCCATGCTGGACGCGGTATGGGACTACCTGCTGCCGGCCTTCGGCCCCGCCGCTCTGGCTTACGAGAGGCCCGCGGACGCTGGCCTGCGGGAGCGGCTGTCTCGCCTGGAACTGCCTCAAGTCCCTGGCGGAAGCGGGCCCACGGCGTTCCGCGGCGCCGAATTCACCCCGCGGGGAGGGACCTGCGCCGACCAGCCGACCCTGACCGCGGTCTCGGTCACCGAGGCGGGCGATGACGGCGGTTACGTCCTCCGGCTGACCGAGGGCAACGCCTCTCTCGACCTGCGCTGCGTCGTGGGACGCTGGACGGTGAGCGAACCCGGCGCTCCCGTTCCCGCGGCGGTGAGCGTCGGCTGGACCGGCAAGGACGCCGTCACCTTTGACGTCGCCTTCCTGGAGACACCGCACCACCTCGTCGTGACCTGCTCGCTCCCTGACCGCACGTTCGCGGCTCGGTGGCGCACCAAGTCGCCGAACGACGGCCCGCTCCGCTTGTTCCAGGCGCCTCGGTTACCGGTACGGGTCGAGGAGCGTCGCCGATAGCCCGGGGTCCTCGACGTGGGCGTTGTGCCCCAGGCCAGGCAGCGTGATGGCCGGGACACCCAGCCGGATCAGCTGCTCATCGGTGTTCATCGGGTCCAGTTCGCCGCGGGCGAGGACCACCGGGACCGTCGATCGCTCTATCAGCGCCGCCATATCGGGCGCACCGGGCGCGAAGGCGGCTGGGTCCACGGCCATCCGCCATTGCCCGTCCCGCTCGGTCAGCCCGGCGTCCACCCTCGGATCGCCGGCCGGCACCAGGCCGGCTAGCCCGCTGACCCGCAGGTAACGCGCGGCGGCTTCGTCGCGGGAGGCGAACCAGGCCACGGGCCGCTTGGCGATGGCTTCTGCCCGGCTCAGATCCTCCTCGGTCCAGGCCACCTTGATCCCCAGACCGGCAACCGCCCGCACGGAAATGCCGAACTCGCCGCCGGCCAAGGCCAGGCCGACCACACCGCCAAGGGAATGCCCGAGCACGACAACCGGGGCGTCACGCGGTACGACAGCGGCGACAGCCGCGGCCTGAGCATCGGATGAATACGCCTCCAGCGGCGGCGAGCCGCCATGGCCGGGCAGATCCGGGGCCAGCCAGCGCCCCGGCCACCGCTGGGCCAGCACCGGCCGCCAGCTGTTCCACACGTCACCAGTCGCACCCAGGCCGTGCAGCAGTAGCAGAACCGGGGATCCGCTGCCGCCCTCGTACACCCGCAAACCAGCCGCCATAGCCGCAGTCTGCCCTGGCGTCAGCTCGTCGTCCACGGGCGGAGCTTGTCGGGGTTGCTACTGCCCAGATGCGCTTGATCCGGTCGCCCTCGACGTGGAGGAACGCGACCACTGGAACTAGCGCTAAGTCCGCGGTCGTAAATCATCGCGGTGATGGCTCGGGTAGGGGGCCGCTATTGTCAGGAATGCTCGTTTCCTGACGCTGTCTATGTTGCTGTGGAGGCCGCATGGCCGAGGAGCCCGTCTTCAATAAACCGGATGTGGTGCTCGGCCTTGACGCGGCGTGGGGTTTCGCGTCGGCCGACCAGACCAGCCCAGCGCTGGCCGGTGCCGCCGGCGCCCTCGTGGACACGACGACGTTCAGGGAGTCGGTCACCGAATTGCGGATTCACGGGGTCTCCGGCTCCGATGGCCCGACCATGCTTGAGCACCCGCAGGCATTGCAGGTGGCGGGTGACTCGGTCGCAGGGTTTTACCGGCGGTGGAGCCCGGATGGCCCGGGCCGCCCGAGCGTGCCGTGGAAACTGGAAGCCTATTCGTGGGGCGGGCTGACCGAGGCGCCGCTGGCGTCGGCATCCTGGCTGCTGATGGCGCCGTTCATGATGTACAACCTCGCCTATTTCATGTTGCCTCCCACCCAGGCGGCGATCGCCGATGGTCCGGGACAGCACTTGCACCGTGACCGGGGCCACGCGATCGCGCACGTCCTGCTGCGGCTGCTGGCCATGGCGGCCACCATCCAGTTCGTGACCGCGGTCGTGACCGTGGCGATGAGTACGGTGGCCTGGCAGGCGGCCGGGGAGACGAACAGCCTGCTGCCGAGCTGGATGGGATGGTACGGGCGATGGACCGTCGGGTGGCGGGTGGCCCTGGCCATGGCGTCGGTCGCCGCGATCATCGGCGCGGCATGGCTGATCAGCGTCAAGACCGCGAGCAAATACGAGGGACGGATCAGCCTCTCACGGCCTGAGCGGAGAACAGGATGGCCGCTGACTGAGCGGGGTTTCTGGCGGGGGCAGGCACTGGTAGGCCGGCAGCGGGCGCTGCATACGGCGGCGGCGTGCGCGTCGGTGGCGCTGATCGCTGTCCTTGCCTCTGCACATAGCGCCGCGACCTGGCCGGCGGTGGGGCTAGCAGTGGTGGCCCTGATCGCCGCCGTCGTCATGGTGATGTTGCCGGTGGCTGACCGCTACACGGTCACCCTGGTCGCGGGAGGGGAGCCGGAGAGCGGTTCGGGGACCTGGTGGTGCCGTGGGGTGCTGCTCGTCGGGCTGGCCGCGCTGGTCACCTCCGCGCTGGTCACCGGGCTGACCGGCCACCAGGATGGCCGGCAGCCCGGTGCGCTGCCCAATCTGAACCGGTTCCTGGCGGTCTTGCTGCTCGTGCAGGCGGCCCTGCTCGTCCTGCTGGCGGTTACCGTCATGGTCCTAGCCCGGCGGGGCCGCAGGGACGGCCTCTACGGTGAGGTGAGCTCCGACGCTCACGCGGAAGGCACCGGCCGTCCCTATCTGGGCGCAAACCTCACCACGCTCGTCGCGACGCTGGGTTTCTCCCTCGGCGGCCTGCTGAGCGTAGTGGTGATCTTCGGTGTGACGCGCCTGCTCGGCACTTCCGAGCCCAGCGGGTACCGGTTCGGTCCGGCACCGTCGGACGCACTCGCTGTGCCATGGCCGGAATACGCATTCGTCGCCGCCCCCGTCGGGCTCCTGTGTGGCGTCGCTGTGGCGGCGATCGTGCTGATCGTGCGCTACAACCGCCGCCGCGGCGACTTCCTGAACCCCGCGGAGTCTGGGCTTTCGCCGGTGGCCGAGGCCTATGCTTCCTCGACGGCGGGCGTTCCCGGCGCATCCGGCGACGGCGGTGAGTACAACACGAACCGCGAGGCCATCGCGGCGGCGTGGGCTGCGGGCAGGATCGCCGACGACGCCGATACCGCGGTGGCGCTGGCGGTAGGCGGCTCCCTGCTCCTGGTGCTTGCCGCCGAGATAGTGCTCGCGATCTACGCCGGCCCGGCCGGCCATCCCCGGACACTGTCGGTGCTGTGGCAAGGCACGGCCTCCGCCGTCACGCTTGTGGTCGTCCTGGTGGCTGGCGGGCTGGTCACACTGCTGCGCCAGGCGTACTCGGACCCGGACAAGCGCAAGACCATCGGGGCGCTGTGGGATGTGGGCACCTTCTGGCCGAGGGCAGTGCACCCGCTCGCCCCGCCCTGTTACGCGGAGCGAGCCGTGCCCGAAGTGGTGGACCGGATCCGGCTGCTGACCGGGGACTTCACCGATCAGCCTGACGACGTCGCCTACCTGAAGTACCAGGCCGGGCTGGCTGACCTGGAACGCACCGAGGGGCTCACCGTGCCACCGCGGCGGCTGCTGCTGACCGGCTATAGCCAGGGCTCGATTATCGCCCCGGCCGTCATCGCCCAGCTGGGTCCTGACGTCCTGCCCGACCTCGCCCTCCTCACGCTGGCCTGTCCGGCCCGGCGGCTGTACGGGAGGGCGTTCCCGGCCTACTTTGGCCAGCATCAGCTCATCGAACTCGCCAGACTGCTCGGCGCAGACGCACCCCGCGAGGACGACATGGCCAGCAGGCTCAACCGCGCACTCGCACGCGCACGATGGAGAGACCTGCGCCGCAGAAGCGACTACATCGGATCCTGGATCTTCGGTGAACCTGAATCCACGATGACCCCCGAATACCTGCACGACCAGGTCGACCAGGCGTGCCTGGATCCCGTCGTCCTCGTCCAGAACATGAACCCAGCCCGGCCAGGCATCCACCGCCACTCCCAGTGGTGGCAGGACCCGCGCACGAACGAACTGGGTCATTACCTCATCGAGCAACTAGGTGGTCAGCCTGGGGCTACCTGACCAGCGGCGTCCTGACCAGCGGCATCCTGACCAGCGGCGTCCTGGGAAGGCGGCCGGAGCCGTAGAGGTGACCGCGGCCGCAAGCTGACGCCGCGGGTACCTCCCGCGGCGTCAGCTCACAGTCCCGCTAGGTGCGGTGATCGGCATGTGGTCAGAAGGAGTAATAGACGGTCACCGTATACGGGCCGCTCGGCGCGGCGGGAGGAAGTATCGGCGGATGGTATGTGCTTGTGCCGCCAGGTGACTCGAAGACAGCCTCGAACTCCTGGCTGGCCGGCTGGCCGTTGTCGGCGGTCGAGCACCCGACCTCGTTTCCGCTGGTATTCGAGAAGTAGGACTCTTCGTCCACGACATAGATCCAGATCCCGGAGGCCGGGTGCGGGAAGGTGTAGTTCCAGGTCCAGCAGACATCGGTGATGACCGCGGACGCGGGCACGCTGGCCGGAGGATTGATGACCGAGCCGTCGTACAGTGTCCCGTAGATGTACATGGTGGGTTCGGTGCCGGTGCCCTCCCACGAGCCGGTGCTCTGCGGGGCCGTACGGGTGGCGGCGGACGTACGGGTGGCGGCGGACGTGCCGTCATACCCCGGCGTGGCCGCGGCGTGTGCCGTCGCGGACAGGGTCAGGACAGCGATCGCGGCCGCTCCGGCGAGGGCAGCGGCGCGCAAGCTGACGATTTTCACGTAAGATCTCCTATCTTGTGTGGTGAGCATGAATAGGCGCCCATAAGTGCTGCTACCGCTCCTCGATAATTTTCTTTCCCAGTGCCTTCGCGGATTGGGTGAGGAATGAGCCGACCATATGCATCCCGCCGGTGAAGACGCAGGCGCTGCCGCCTACCCAGTCCGAACCGGCTCCTACGGCGAGCGAAGCGCTGGTGTGCGCGACCCCCGCTGCGACTGATGACCCGACAATCGCCTCGAACTCGGAACAGCCTTCCTTCTTCATTTTCTTCTTAGTGGCAACGGCGGCTGTTACGCCCGCTGCTACTCCAGCTGCCGGGGCAGCTCCTACGAAGCAGGGCATTTAATTCTCCCTTTTGACTTCCTGGCCTGCACGGGTACGCGTCCAACGTTAGGAGCGCGGGAATAGCCAGATTCACGGAAGAACTCACGGAATGCTCACGACTTCGGGCTGTACCGCCCTGAGGGCTTTACAGGTTGGAGTCCCGCAGGACCGCCTGGACACGCTTGGCGTGCGCGGATCTGATCCTCTGGTAAATAGCCAGCGCCTGGCGTAGCTGCGCCGTGCCCTCAGCGGCCCGTCCTGCGCGCAGCTGGCAGTTGCCGGCGCCTTCCAGCGCGCGCGCCTCCGCTAGCGGCGCGGAGATCTCGGTAGCGACTGTGAGAGCCTGCTTATGCCAGGCGAATGCCTCTTCGGGGCTCCCCGCCGCCAGCATGATCTCGCCGAGGACGTTGAGGACTTCCGCCTGTCCGTATCGGTCGCTGAGCTCACGGTATATACGCAAGGCCTGATCGAGGCTGGCGGCTGCCACCCGGATGTCTCCGGCGCTGTGATAGAGGACGCTGCCGAGTTCGGTGAGCGTACCGGCCTCGCCGAGCTTGCTTCCGAGCTCGCGATAGATGCGCAGTGCCTGACCGAGGCTGTCGGCCGCGGCGGCGAAGTCGTGCTGAGCCGCCTGTACGGCACCGAGGTAATAAAGAGCGTTGGCCTCCCCATTTCGCGTTCTTAGATTCCGGTGGAGTGCGAGCGCCTGGGTGAGATTGACCCTGGCGTCAGGGTACTGCCCGGTTTCGTACTGGACGCCGCCAAGCTGGATAAGCGCATTGGCCTCGCCGTTCCTGTTACCGAGACCCCCGTGGAGCTCACGTGCACATATGAGGTTCGCAATCGCCGCTTCGTAATTCCCCGAGACGAATTGCAGCGAGGCTAGGTCGCACCGGACGTTGGCCTCACCGAGGTCGTCGTCGAGGCGCTGGTACAGCGCAAGGGCACTCTCGAATGCAGCCGTGGCGGCCGGATAGTCGCCGAGAGCGTTCCGCGTCACGCCGAGGCAGTCGAGAGCGTTAGCTTCCCCGATTTCTTCGCCGAAACCGCGGTACATTTCCGCGGCTCGCTGGGCGTCAGTCTCAGCAGCAGAATAGTCACCCATCAGGAACCGCAGATCACCCAGTTCGGTGAGCAGGTCGGCTTCCGCCTTGTGACCGCTGTTCCGGGCTAGGTCGAGAGCCACCTGATTGAGCGCGAGCGCCTGGTCCCAGTAACCATGCGTGCGCAGGTATCCGTTCATTCCGGCCACCAGGGTCAAGGCGATATCCGTGTAGCCATGCCGGGCCGCATACCGGGAGGCGGCGTCGAGGTTCAGGCGCTCGGCGTCCAGCCAGGCGAACGCGTCCTCGCGTGCTCGCAGGTCAGGGACGTCCTGTGGCGGCACTAGGACGCGGTAAGCATCCCTGGCGGGCGAGCGGACAGTGGCATGACGCGCGGCGGTACTCAGGCAGATCGCGTAGTAGTCCAGCAGACGGCTCAGCGCGGCAGCGATCTCGCCAGGCGGGTCGCTCGCGGCGAGTGTGCGGGCATGCTCCCGGATCAGGTCGTGGGACCGGTAGCGGCCATGGCTTGATTCGGCGAGCAGATAGTGATCGCAGAGCACGTCAAGGTCCGCGCGGACGCTGGACAGGCTGGTACCGGTGAGCGCCGCCGCGCTGTAAGCGTCGCAATCGACGCCGGGATGCAGTCCGAGGAGACGGAATAGCCGCTGCTGGACAGCCGAGAGGTCGGTGTACGAGCGGTCGAACGCCGCCGCCACCGACAGGTTCTCCGCGGTCAGGTATCGCAGCCTGTCCTGGGAGTTGATGGCATCGATCAGATCGGCCGCCAGGTCGGCGGCGGTCCATGCCGGGTGGTAATGCAGTCTGCGGGCCATCATTGCCACTGCCAGCGGGAGGTGGCCGCAGCGATCCGCGATCTCGCTCACGGCAGGGTCGCCGGGCTGGAGGCCGGACCGTCCGACAAGCCGGATAATCAGTTCAGCGGATTCCTCAGCACGGAGAGCACCCAGTTCAATCGCCGATACGTCGTCAAGCGCGGTAAGTCGCCTGCGGCTGGTAATCAGGACCAGGCTGCCTGGATGACCAGGCAACAGCGGCCGGATCTGATCGCTGCTGACCGCGTCATCGAGCACGAGCAGCAATTTCTTGCCAGCCAGACGGGATCGCCACAGTCCAGCGCGGTGATCAATCCCGGACGGGATTTCACTGGCGATGACCCCGATAGCGAGCAGCAGGCTCCGCAATGCGTCGGCCGGGCTTACCGGTTCCCGGTCTGGAGTGTGGCCGTACAGTTGCAGGAACAGCTGTCCGTCGGGAAACACCGCGGCGAGCTGGTGCGCCACATGAACTGCGAATGCGGTCTTGCCGGCTCCGGCCATCCCGCCGATCACGTGGATAGCCGCAATCTCTTGCTCTTGCGCCCTGCTCACGATGTGCCTGAGCTCTGCCGCCCGGCCGGTAAACGAGCGGATATCAGGCGGTAGCGCCCGCGTCGCCGCCGCGGCCGCGCTAGGTGCGCCAGCGGGGGCGTCCTTCCTCGCGGCGGCCTCGAACCCCGCCCTGACATCGGCGCCGAGCTCGAGTGCATCAGCGAGGCGATCCACGGTATCTCTGTGCGGCGTCAGGATCTTGCGGCGCTCGAGTTCGCTGATAGTGTTCGCGCCGACTCCGGAAAAGTCCGCCAGTTGCGCTTGGGTCCACCGCTTCCGCAACCGGTACGTCTTCAGAAGCTGCGCGAATGTCGTCGCCTCCGGCATTGCCATGGCTAGCCCTCAGCGCGGCGCGGAGTGAGCGGTAAAAGGCTCATATCTAAAGCCTACAACGAGCACCGGTCCACGAGCTGCCGCCGAAACCAGCGTTGAGATCGCTGATGACGAGGTCGCGGTACGCCCTCTCCCACGGAACGCACCACGCAATTGCAAAAACGCCCCCGCGGGGGCGCCCTCATCCCCCGCGAGGAGGGTTGCCGGGCTGGCTCAATCTGCGGCGATGATCGGGACGCGGTCCAGGTCGATGCCGAAGTAGCGGCGGTAAGCGTCCAGGATCTCGGCGTCGCTGGTGAGCGTGCGTTCCTCACGGTGGCCGTGCTGGGTGATGATGAGCCGATCGCGGCTCAGCGTGACGCGGCCGGAACTGGTGGAAAGCGAGCAGGTCAGGGACTTCCGGAAATGCGATCCGGGACAGGTCTGCTGCCACCAGCAGGTCGGCCCGAAATCGCTCAGCGTGTATGGGCGCGGGTCGACCCGGTAGGCGGGCTCGCCGTCGTGGGAGATGTCGAGTTCGCCGTTCCCGGAGGGGCTGTCTGCCACCCGGAATGTTCCGCCGGGGTCGGTTTGATCGCCGGGGATGCTCAGTCGCAGCGGCTGCATGGAGAACCGGCCGAACCCGACGTCGACCAGCCAGGGTTCGGCGAGGTCCACCCGCAGGGTCAGGTGGTCAAAGGGCGGGCCGGGCTGTCCGCCGTCGCCGAATACCCGCGCCGACAGCAGGCTGACGCGAAAGCCGAGGGCGGTGAGCAGGGCCGCGAAGGCGCCATTCAGTTCGTAGCAGAAGCCGCCCCGGCGCATCCGGGCCACTTTGGCCACCAGGCTGTCCTGGTCAAGGACGATCGGCTCGCCGAGATGGATACTGAGGTTCTCGAACGGCACGGTCAGCAGATGCGCCAGCTGGAGGTCTCGCAGCGCCTGGAGATCCGCTGAGACGGGTCGGGTGAGGCCGATCCGGGTCAGGTACTCGTCGACCCAGCCGGTCGTGGAGGCCGTCGACGTCATCGAAGTCATGTCCTGTTCTCTAGGTTGATGTTGCCGCCGGAAACCACGCACACGACCTTGCCGCCGCCGGCCCGGCCGGACAGCGCGGCGGCCGGGCGAGCGCCCCGGCGCCCTCGGCGATGACCCGGACGCGTTCGGCGAGGGTCCTGACCGCCGCGGCGACCTCGGCCACCGGGATCGCCAGCGCGTCATCGACAAGGGGCTGGACCAGCGGCCAGACGCTGTCCAGTACCC
>DASXDG010000341.1:0-12981 GCA_036490795.1 Streptosporangiaceae bacterium | reverse complement strand
TCGTGCTGGGCACCATCCACCCCTCCGCCGTTCTGCGCGGACCGGACTCGCAGGCCAGGGAGGACTCCTACGCGGGGTTGGTCGCGGACCTGGCCACCGCCCGCGACGCGGCCGGATTATGCCGGTAAACCGGAGAACACGGTCCGGCTCCGCGTGCGAGCATGGGCTGCGTGGCCAGGTTCTACACCTACGCTGAGGTCCTCACCCCGGATCATCAAGGGCCCCTTTGACCCCACGAACCCCCGCCGCCTCCTGCGCCCCGGCCCCGGGGCCTCGCCCAACGGGTCAATTGCGTAATTGACTCGTCTAGAGCGTGTCGATTGCGTAATTGACTAGGTCACGTATCCGGTGGCTAGGTCACGTATCCGGTGGCAGGTCACGTATCCGGTGGCAGGCCAGCCCCAGCCGCACCCTCAGACCGGTAGCTTCACCAGGGTGAGGAAGAACGCGTCGATCTGCCGGATGGCGTCCATGAAGTGCTCGAAGTCGACGGGCTTGCTGACGAACGCGTTGGCGTGCAGCGAATAGCTGCGCACGATGTCCTGCTCGGCCTGTGACGTGGTCAGCATGATCACCGGGATGGTCAGCAGCTTGGCGTCCTGCTTCAGTTCGGCCAGCACCTCCAGGCCGCTGATCCGGGGCAGGTTGACGTCGAGCAGGACGAGGCCGGGGCGCGGCGCGTCGTTGTACGGCCCGGTACGGCGCAGGAACTCAAGGGCCTGCTTGCCATCGCCTACCACGTGCAGCCGGTTACGGATCTTGTAGTACTCGAAAGCCTCTTTGGTCATGAGGACATCGCCCTCGTCGTCCTCCACCAGCAGGACGTCGATCGCGCTTGGGGCTTCGAGCTCAGTCATCGGCTTCCTCGTCGTCGCGGCGGCGCCCGGCTGCTTCCTGAACCGGCGCTCCGGCATTATCCCCGTCCGGGGCCAGTTCCATCGTCTCAGCCGGCATGGGCAGAGTGAACAGGAACCGGGTGCCTTCAGGGTAGTCCGGGTCGAGCCAGATCTTCCCGCCAAAGTACTCGATAATCTTCCTGGTCATGGCCAGTCCGATACCGGTGCCCGGGTAGGAGCTCCGGTCGTGCAGACGCTGGAAGATCACGAAAATCCGCTCGGCGTACTCCGGCTCGATACCGATGCCGTTGTCGGAGAAAGAGAACTGCCAGAACGGCTCGTCCCTGGTCACGGTGATCACGATGCGCGGCGGCTTGCCGCCGTTGAACTTCAGCGAGTTGCTGAGCAGGTTCTGGAACACGGCCGCGAGCAGCGGCAGCTCGCCCAGGACGAGCGGCAGGTGCCCGGCCTGTACGGTGGCGCCCGTCTCCTCCATCGCCCCGGCCAGGTTGTTCCTGGCCTGCGTCAGCGCGGCGTCGCTGGATATCAGCGCGGGCTCGCGTCCGGACCGGCCTACCCGGCTGTACTGCAGCAGGTCGTTGATCAGCGCCTGCATCCGCTGGGCGCCGTCGACCGCGAAGCCGATGTACTGGTCGGCCCGGGCGTCCAGCTGTCCCCCGTAGCGCCGCTGCAGCAGCTGGGTGAACCCCGCCACCTTGCGCAGCGGCTCCTGCAGGTCGTGCGAGGCGACATAGGCGAACTGCTCAAGCTCGGCGTTCGAGCGCTCCAGCTCCTCGGCGTGCTCCTGCAGCACGATATTCGCCCGCCGGGCTTCTTCCAGCGCCCGCAGGATGCGTTCGCGCATCCGGTTCACGTCGTCGGCCAGGTCCGTGACCTCGCGTGGCCCGGTCAGCCTGACCTCGTGCTCGAAGTCACCGTCCGCGACCCGGCGCGCCTCGGCGGCCAGCTGGTGCACCGGCCTGATCGCGGCCGACCTCAGGCCGACGGCGAGCAGGGTCACGATGACCGCCAGCCCGGCCGCGACCGCGATGAACACGCCATCCAGCACATCGGCGGAGTCGTTCAGGGCCGTGACGGCCCGGACACGGGCTGCCGTGATGTCGGACTGCAGCGTGGCGACCCTTGCCCGCAAGGCGTCGAAGTCCGTCTTTCCGGTCGCGATGTCGATGCTGACCAGCGGCTTTCCCGAACTGGCGACCTGGTTGATGGTCGGCTCCGCATAGTGGGTCCGCCAGTAATGCGCCTGCGTGGTCAGGCGGTCCAGGTCGGCCTTGGCGCCAGGCAGCTGGCCGATGACCGCCTGCAAGGATGCGATCAAGGACTTCTCCGCGGCCTGGCCCTGGGTGTACGGGGCCAGGTAGTCCTTCTGCGCGCTCAGCGCGTAGCCGCGCACGCCGGTCTCCTGGTTGACCAGCGCGGTATCCAGCTGCTGGACGTGCAGCGCGGCCGGGTCAATGGTGCCGACCACATGCTGACGGTCGTTCTGCAAAGAGACCAGCGCGAGACCGCCCGCCACGATCGCGGCCACCGAGAACAGCAGCAGGACCAGGACGGCGACACCCACGATCCGGCTCAGCGGCCAGCGACCCAGGTTCGTCCTGCTTCCGGCGCTGGCGCTAGTCACGAGTCACCAGGGGCGAGTTCGCCTGCGGCGAGAAACCGAGGACCAGCGCGGCGAGGTCGTCGTCCAGGTCGCCTCCGTTCAGCTCCCGGACCCGGCCGATCACGTCGTCGAGCAGTTCCTCACCCGGCTCGCCAGAGCTGCCCAGGGCAGTGGTGATGAGCCCCATCAGGCCATCGCTGCCGAGCCGCTCTGATCCCTTGCCGATCCGCCCCTCGATGAGACCATCCGTGTACAGCAGTACCGACCAGCTGCCGTCGAGCCGGATCGGGACGCCCGGCCAGTCGCGGGCCTCGGACAGGCCGAGCGGCGCGGCCGGGCAGATGGGCAGTTCGGTGACGACGCCGTCACTGAGCAGCAGCGGAGGCAGGTGCCCGGCCATCCGTACCCAGCCGCTTGCCCGGTCGGGGTGAATCGAGACCATGCACAGCGTCGCGAACATCGTGTCATCGTGCCGCTCATGTTCAAGCAGCTCATTGAGGGTGCACAAGATCTCCTCGGCCGGCCGGGCGGCCAGCACGAGGGCGCGCCAGGCCACGCGCAGGCAGACACCGAGGGCCGCCTCCGCCGAGCCGCGCCCGCACACGTCGCCGATCAGAGCGTGCACCCAGCCGTCGGCGGACTCCACCACGTCGTAGAAGTCCCCGCCGAGCAGATGGTGCCTGCCGCCGGGCCGGCAGCGGGCGTGCACGGTGAGCCGCGGATCGCTCAGCAGCGGCTGCGGCAGCAGCCCCCGTTCCAGCCGGGCGTTTTCCTGCGCCTGGATCTGCGCCACCTGCAGCGCCCGCTGCGCATCCTCGGCGCGTCGCCGGTCGACCGCGTACCTGATGACGCGGTTCAGCGTGCGGCCGGCGACCTCGCCCTTGACGAGGTAGTCCTGCGCCCCGGCCCGGACCGCCTGCTCGCCGAGATACTCGCTCGCCTCGCCGGTCAGCATGACGACGGCGGCCTCAGGCTCGATCGCGAGCAGTTGCCGCAGCCCGTCCAGCCCCTGCGAATCGGGGAGGCCCAGGTCGAGCAGAACGCAGGCCGCGCCGGACACCAGTCCCTTTGCCTCGGCCAGAGACCGGGCACGCCGCACTACGACGGGGGCGCCGACCTCGCGAAGCAGCTCGCCGACCAGCAGGGCGTCGCCGTCGTCGTCCTCGACAAGCAGGACCCGCACTTGATCGCCGCCGTCCGCGGTCTGCAGTCCAGCGTCATGTGTCATCAGAACCTACATCGGTGGGGTGAGCTCGCGCCGGTGGGGCTAGTTAGCGTACGGGAACAGGCATCATCTTTTAAGTGGATACCACGCAGAATCACCTGCGGGTATTCCAGCGCGGTTCTGTCCTCATCCAGTCGATGCCCCAGGCGGTCAGCCGACGGCGATTCAGCGTGATGCATATCACCAGGCCGGCCGCCACCCCGAGGACGCATACGCCGGCGGCCGCCGCCGAGGCGGCCAGGGCGTCCCTGGTCGCGATGTCGTGGCGGCGCAGCGGCATGACCGGCTGCCCCGCCGGGTCCGTCCAGATCCAGATGACGCTGCCCGCCTCGGCGCCCTCGGCCACCCCGATTCTCCCGGTCAGCCTCTGTCCGCCCGGTCCCGTCCACCTGACGTCCGCCTCGGGGGCCATGACCGGGTACGCGCCGGTGTCCTGCGCGTGGTCAAGCAAGGTGGCCTCGACGCGGCGGAGGGTGGTCCGCTGCGCGTGCAGTTCGCGCAGCGAAACGCTGTTTTCCCAGCCGCTGGCCGCGACGGCAAGGAGGGGAGCGGCCACGCACACCACCAGGAGCAAGACAGCGAACACAACGGTTTCCAGCCGGTCTGTCCGGCGCCGCATCGGGTTCTGGTCGGGAAACCGGCCACGCACGAACCTGCCAAGCCGTGTGGTCCGCGGTCGCGGTGATCGTCGCATCCTGGTCTCACCTCACCTGCGCACGCTCGGCAATGTCCATGATCGCGCCAGGTCAGCGGGGAACTTGCCTCTGATCTTGCGCAGTCTCGGCCCGGGAGGCGGCGGTGATTAATCTCATGACGCCCACGGTGATACCCAGGCGGTGTCGAGCAGGCCAGGATTGCTGAGCGTAGCGATCATCAGCCGGACCGTGTCCCGCACGTCCCTGGTCTGCTGGTAGCAGTCAGCCGCCGAGGCGCATCTGCTCGCCGCGAACTGCCGGGCCATGGTCACCACCGCGCCGGCCAGGCCGCGGATCTCGTCGGCGTCCTCCGGATCGACCGGCCAGGCGCCCCGGCCTGAGGCGGCGCCCAGGCTCGCGACTTGATCACCTAGCCAGCCCCATGGATCGGCGGTGAGCCCCGCGTCCCACACTCGCGCGCATGGCTCGTTCCCGTCGAACTCCGGATGGTAATGCGCGGCCCTGAAAGTGCCGGGGGCGTCGGCCAGCCAGTCGAACAGGTCGGCCCGCCATAGCGGGCGGTCCAGGGTCACCAGCTGCGCCGCCGACTCGGTCCCCCGGTGCGGCTGGGCGGGCAGCTCGCGCAGCTCGACCCGGGCGCCGTGTTCCATCGAGGCGTCGTCCAGGTTGATCTCGAACCAGTGCCTGATCACGAACGCCGAACGCGATGACGCCAGGACGTGCCGCATGCGACCGCCTCGCCTTCTGTCGTGAAAGATCCTCTTTCTTTCATAACATCCGGTGTGTCACGGTCGCACAGCGGGCTTCCTCACTAAGGCGGACGGTGCCAGCTCGTACGGTGCCAGCTCGTACGGTGCCAGCTCGTACGGTCTAGTGCGTACGGTGCGGGAGCTTCCAGCCGGGGCGGACGAAGTGGCACGTGTATCCGTCCGGGTAGCGCTCCAGGTAGTCCTGGTGCTCGGGCTCGGCCTCCCAGAACGGTCCGGCCGCCGCCACCTCGGTGACGACCTTGCCCGGCCACAGGCCGGAGGCGCCGACGTCGGCGATCGTGTCCTCGGCGATCCGCTTCTGCTCGTCGTCGAGGTAGAAGATCGCCGAGCGGTAGCTGGTCCCGATGTCGTTTCCCTGCCGGTTCCGCGTGGTCGGGTCGTGCACCTGGAAGAAGAACTCGAGCAGGTCCCGGTAGGTGATCTTGTCCGGGTCGAAGGCGATCTCGATCGCCTCGGCATGACCTTCGTGGTTCCGGTACGTGGCGTTCTGCACATTGCCGCCGGTGTAGCCGACCCTGGTCGCGAGCACGCCAGGGAGCTTGCGGATGAGGTCCTGCATCCCCCAGAAGCAGCCGCCGGCGAGGATGGCCTTGTCCGTTGTCATGATGCGCTCCCGGTGTCGTGTGCGGGCTCGAAAAGCCCACGATAGGCGCCGTAGCCCTCGCGCTCCAGGTCATCGAGCGGGATGAATCGCAAGGCGGCGGAGTTGACGCAGTAGCGGAGCCCGCCTTCCTCAGCAGGCCCGTCGGGGAACAGGTGCCCCAGGTGGCTGTCGCCGTGGGCCGAGCGGACCTCGGTCCTGATCATCCCGTAGCTGACGTCCCTGTGCTCGACCACGTTGCCCGGTTCGATCGGCACCGTGAAGCTCGGCCAGCCGGAACGGCTGTCATACTTGCTGACCGATGCGAAAAGCGGCTCGCCCGACACCACGTCGACGTAGATGCCAGGCTCCTTATTGTTCCAGTACTCGTTTCCGAACGCGGGCTCGGTACCGTTCTGCTGGGTAATCCGGTACTGCTCGGGGGTCAGCCGGGAAACGGTCTCTGGGTCCTTGCGGTACGTCTCGGACATATCAGCTCCTTCGCCGAAGGTGTCACCCGCTGGCTGCGGGCACATCATCCACCGATGATGGAACCCCGTGCCCGCCCCCGTTATTTCAGGGCGGATATGCCGGGCGCGGGGTCACCTGGCAGGCACGCGGAACCAGCCGCGGCCAGCGGCAAAGAGCACGGAACGCCAGCTCAGCCTCCCCAGCAACGAGCGCCACACGCCCCGGTAGAATGCTGGCGAACCAGATGATGCCCTGGTATGAGAGGTAGCTACCTCCCGAACCGCCGCCCGCCGCGGCTGATGGCTTCTGGACTACGGATATTGCCGTGACGAAGGAGCCTTTCCGAGTGCCAGAGACACCGGCCGATCTCGCCATCCCTCCGCTGCCCGGACCCGCGTTCGGGAACCTCCAGCCTGCTGGCGCCGTGCCGCGACAGCGGCGGATACTCCCCCGCGCCGACCGACGGGAGGTCGCGGCGATCTTCGCCGGCGGCGCCCTGGGGACTGCGGCGCGGGCCGCGCTGAGCGATGCGTTCCCCCAGCCGGCGACTTCCTGGCCGTGGCCGACGTTCACGGTCAACATCGCGGCCGCCTTCCTGCTCGGCTATTTCGTGACGCGCCTGCAAGAGCGGCTGCCGCTGTCCAGCTACCGCCGCCCGTTGCTCGGTACAGGCCTGTGCGGCGGGCTGTCCACGTTCTCCACCATGCAAGTGGAGATCCTGAAGATGCTCGGCGCGCACGCCTGGGGGCTGGCCGCCGGCTACACGGCGGCCAGTGCCGGCGCCGGGTATGCCGCCATCTACCTGGCCAGCGCGATGGTCCGCCGGACGCGGGCGCGCCAGACTCGGGTGGGCCGGTGAGCGTCCTGCTGTGGGCCGCGGTCATGCTGATCGGCGGGACCGGATCGGTCTTCCGGTTCCTGGTCGACGGCGTGGTGGGTTCGGTGGCCGGACGCGACTTCCCCGTCGGAACCCTGGTGGTGAACATCTCCGGTGCGGTGATCCTGGGACTGCTCACCGGGCTCGCGCTCAGCCACGACGCGGCGTTGCTGGCCGGGACGGCGGCGGTCGGCTCCTACACGACGTTCTCCACCTGGATGCTGGAGAGCGAGCGGCTCGCCGAGGAGCGGCAGCAGCGCAAGATGGTGCTGAACGTGGTCGTCAGCCTGGTGCTCGGCGTGGGCGCCGCCGCACTCGGCAAGCTGATCGGAGCACACCTGTGAATGCCGGCTGCCTGAAGCTGACCAGCTACTTCGGCGAGCGTCAGCGCACCGGGCACGGCTTCACCGCCGACGCGCTGGTGCATCTGTACGGACAACATGAGATCGCGGCGAGCATCTTGCTGCGCGGCACCGAAGGGTTCGGCCGCAAGCAGCACCAGCGCACTGACCGGTCACTGACCCTGTCCGAGGATCTGCCCCTGGTCACGGTCGCGGTCGACACCAGACCGCGGATCGAGGCGATCCTCGGCGAGGCCGTCCGGCTCACCGGCAGCGGACTGGTCACGCTTGAGCGGGCGCGGCTGCTGACCAGCGCCGCCGACCCGGCCAGCCGGGCCAGTCTGGCCGGCCTGGACGAACCCACGAAGCTGACGATCTACCTTGGCCGGCGAGAACGGGTGTACCGGGTACCCGCCTTCGTCGCGGTCTGCGACTTGCTGCACCGGCGCGGCATCGCCGGGGCGACCGCCCTGCTCGGTGTCGACGGGACCGCACACGGACAACGGCAGCGTGCCTCCTTCTTCAGCCGCAACGCCGAGACTCCGATGATGCTCATCTCGGTCGGCTCGGGCGAGCAGATCGGCCGGGTCCTGCCCGAACTCGGCACGCTGCTGCGCCGGCCGCTGCTGACCCTGGAGCGCGTCATCATCTGCAAACGCGACGGGGAACGTCTCGGCACTCCCGCCGCGCTGCCGGCCACCGACGACGCCGGCTCGCCGCTGTGGCACAAGCTCATGGTGTACACCTCGGAGGCGGCCCTGTGCGAGGGCCAGCCGATCCACCGCGCCATCGTCCGGCGCCTGCGTGAGGCCGGGATCAGCGGGGCGACCACCCTGCGCGGCGTCTGGGGTTTCCACGGCGCCGAGCCGCCGCACGGCGACCGCCTGTTCCAGGCCGGCCGCCGCGTGCCGGTGATCACGATCGTGGTCGACACCCCGGAACGGATCGCCACGGCGTTCGCCGTCATCGACGAACTCACCGTCCAGCGCGGCGTCGTCACCGGCGAGATCGTCCCCGCCGCCCGAGCCTCCTGATCGCCAGGTGGCCCGCGATGCCCGGTTGACCATCATCGTGCGCGATCCTTGCGAGCTCGACGACGATGACTGCTTCGCGGCTTTTGTCCGCGCGGGAGACCGCCCGAACGGTGCGAACGGTGCGACGGTGCGAACGGTGCGAACCCGGGTCGGTCCGGCACGGGCCACGGCACGACGCTAACGACCGGCGAGGCTGATCCAGAAGCGGTCCTCGCCGACTGCCTGGCCGTCGGGGACGCCCCCGTTGGCCAGGATCACCCGGCGCGACGGCTCGTTATCGGTGGCGCAGGTCAGCAGGACCCGGTCAAGACCGATCCGGCGGCACTGCTCCAGCCCGGCGGCCAGCATCCGGGTCGCGTGACCCTGCCGCCGCCACGGCGCCACCACGTGATACCCGATGTGGCCTCCGACCTCGGCCAGTTCGGTGGTGAGCTGGTGACGGATGACGAGTGTGCCCAGGTAGTACTCCCCCGCGACATACCAGAACACCGTGGACGGCACTCCCCACCGGATCCGTACTCCGCGCCGCTCGGCGACGAACCCGGCGAAATCCTCGCTGGCCGCATCGAGCCACGTCGTCGGCGTACCGCGCAGCAGGCAGTCGGCCTGCTCCCCGACGAGGTAGGACACCCTGACGTCTTCGGCCGGCCAGACCAGCCGCGGCGGTTCGGCAAGACGGATCACTGCCCCAGTCTGCCGGCTTCCCGGTCCGGTGTCACCTCAGATAGGCCGCATCGACGCGTGTTGTTATGCCGGTGATTTCGAGACGCTGATGACCGCCGCCCCGGTTCACTACACCGCTAACGGGACCGCCAGCAGTACGGTGCAGGCCGCCACGCAGGTCTCCGCGCAGCAACTGCTGACCGGCATCCAGGCGCTGACCGGCACCACCATCAGCCTGCATGACGTGTACCCGGACCTCACCGACACCGCGGTGCGCATGATCTACGAACACGACAGGACCAGCGTCATCCAGGCTCCGGATCCGCCGTCGGACATCAACGGCTGGCTGAACGCGCCGAACTGAACCTGCTGGGCACGTTCGACCCGGCGAAGGTTTCCGACGGCTCGTCGGCGCTGTCCGCGGTGCCCATGCCCACCTACTTCGCGGACACCGCCACCGGCGCGGACCCCGCCTCGGTGCGGGCGCTCGGCGGCAAGCCGCTGGGACCTAACGGGGACATGGCCGGGCTGCTCTCCGTGTCCCCCAGCTTGCTGACCACGATCTCCTCGCTACCAGAACTAGAAAATCCGGACAGCTTCCAGGACACCGATCCGGCGCACGGGGTCAACGCGGGCGCGCCGATCAGCGTGATCCGGGTCAAGCTCACCGGCACCGTCGGCCTGGGCGCGGCAGCGCAGGCGCGGCTGCGCCTGGTGGCCCAGGAGATCTACCAGCGCACCGGGCTGCTCGTCGACATCACCCAGGGGTCGTCGCCGGCGGCGGTGACCGTCATCGACCCGGCCGGGAAGTACGGCCGCCCGCGGCTGGCGCTCAGCGAGATGTGGTCGCGGATGGGTGCCGCCGAGCTGATCTCCTCGGCAATCGACCTGAAGACACGGCTGATGACCGTGCTGGTGCTGCTGCTCGGCACCGTGTTCGTCGCCAGCGCTGTTGCCGCGTCCGTGCGCAGGCGGCGACCCGAACTGGCGGTGCTGGCCTGTACCGGGTGGCCCAGACGATGGCTGTTCGGCTTGATCGCGACCGAATGCGCGTTGCTTGGCGGCGCGGCCGGGGTAGGCGGAGCGGTCCTGGTCGCGGCGCTCGCGCCGGTGACCGGGACCAGGTTCGGCGTTGGCACCTATGCCGCGCTAGCGGTCTCGGCAGTGCTGCTGACCTGCGTCGCCGGGTTCTATCCCGCGATGATGGCGGCGGGTGCCCATCCGGGGGCGGCGACGGCGCAGCTACCCGGCCGCGGCAAGCGCCGCCGGTTTGCCGGCGGCCGGGCAAGCGGTCCGGCTACCGGGCGGGCAAGCGGTCCGGCTACCGGGCGGGCAAGGGCCCGGTCGGTGACCCGGCTGGCGGCGGTCAACGTGCTGCGCGTGCCTGGCCGTTCGCTGCTCGCCGCGTTCGGCGTGGCGCTGGCCGTGTCCGGCTTGACCCTGCTGACCGCCCTCACCCTGGCGTTCCACGGTTCCACCTCGGGCACTGTCCTCGGTCAGGCGATCATCGTCCAGGTACATGCCGCCGACTACGTGGCGGCCGGTGCCTGCGCCCTGCTCGGGCTGGCGCTGGCCGGGGACATCTACTACACCGCGAGTTCGGACCGGGTCGGCGAGCACGCGCTGCTGCAGGCCACCGGCTGGACGCCCGCCGATCTCACCCGGCTAGCCGCGGCGGAGACCGCGATCACGTCGGTGACGGGGGCGCTGGCCGGGACCGGCCTGCCGCTGCTGGGTATCCGGGCCGTCACCGGCGCCTTGCCCGCCGGAGCCACGGCCGTCGCGGCCGGCATCGGCGCCGGCGGTGTGCTGTTCACCATGTGCGCGTCGCTCGGGCCGGCCCGCAGGCTGCTGCGCACCGCACCCGCCCGGCATCTAGCGGAAGGCTGAGCCGTGACCGGAACCGGATTCGATCTGCACCTGCGCGACGTACGCAAGACGTACCTGTCCGGCGCTGACGAGCCCGTCATAGCGGTCGACGGCGTCAGCCTGGACCTGGCGGCCGGCCGCATCCTGGCGCTGACCGGGCCGAGTGGTTCGGGCAAGTCCACCCTGCTGCACCTGCTCGGCGCGATCGACGCGCCCGACAGCGGCACGATCCAGGTTGACGGCACCGAACTGGCCGGCCTGAACCGCAAGCGGCTGGCCGGTTACCGTGCCACGGTCGGTTTCGTCTTCCAGAGCTTTCACCTGCTGCCGGCGCTGTCCGCCCGCGACAACATCACCGCGCCCGTGCTGCCCCGCCGCCGCAAGCTCGCGTTCGACCCGGCGGCTCGCGCTCAGCAGCTACTGGACGCGGTGGGCCTGGGCGGCCGCGGCGGCTCGCTGCCCTCGCAGCTGTCCGGCGGCCAGCAGCAGCGCGTGGCGATCGCCCGCGCCCTGATCATGAATCCCGGACTGCTGCTGGCCGACGAACCCACCGGGTCGCTGGACTCGGCGATCGGCGGCGAGATCGTCGACCTGCTGCTCAGCGTCAACGCCGAGTACGGCACCACCTTGGTGATCGCCACCCACGACCGGACGATCGCCGAGCGCTGCGGGCAGGTCCTGCGCATGCGCGACGGCCGCGCCGCTGGATTGTCAGGTGGGCCGGCCGGCCGCCACAGCACGCCGGCCGGCCAGCCCCACGACGCCAGCTGCCACGCGCCGTCTTGACTATTCGGCGCTTTACGCCAGCCGGATGGGTGTCACCCCCTGCGTCTGCGGGTTAATAGCCCAGGTCCGGGTCCACCCGTCCGGTCAGCTCCTGCCCGTTCGCCAGCCGCCGGACGTTCTCGGCGATACGGGAGGCCAGCAGCGGCTGGGTCATCTCCTCGGTGTCAGCGGTGTGCGGGGTGATCAGGCAGTTGGGCAGGTCCCAGAGCGGGTGACCGCCGGGGAGCGGCTCGGGGTCGGTCACGTCCAGCGCGGCGCCCCCGATGGTCCGCGAGCGCAGCGCGTCGACGAGCGCGCCGGTATCGACAAGCCCGCCCCTGGCGACGTTCACCAGCCAGGCCTGCTCGTCCATCGCCGCGAACTCCTCCCGCCCGATCAGTCCGCGATTGTCCGCCGTGAGCGCGAGCGCGAGTACGACGGCGCGGGCACCGGGCAGCGCCTCACGCAGGCGGTCGGAGCCGATCGTCGCGACGGCGCCGGGGACCGGTTCCGGGCTGCGCCGGACAACCGTCACCCGGACGCGGAACGGCTCAAGCAGGCGCACCAGCGCGGAGGTGATCCCTCCCCCGCCGACGATGGTGACCGGCTCGTCGAACAGGGTCTGCGCGTACGGCTTTCCCCAGGACCGGGCGCGGGCTCGTTCGGGCAGGTGACGCAGGCCCGCCAGCAGCAACGCGAGTGCGTGTTCGGCCACCGGTTCCGCGTAGGCGCCCTTCGCCGATGTCCACTGCCGCTGGTGGTCGAGCAGGCCGGCCTCGGCCACCGGCTCGATACCGGCGCTCGGCAACTGCACCCAGGTGATCTCGGGGTGGGCGCCGAGCACGGCACGCAGTTCGCCGACCGCTCGCGTCTTCGTCCAGACCAGGCCGACCGGCCCCTCGTCCAGCGGGACCGGCCTCCCGCCACCACGGCGGATCGCGTCGACCGCCCAGGACGTTTCCGTTCCTTCCGCTGCTCCTTCTGCCGCCGCGGGGGCGGGGCCGACAGCAACAGGGATGCTCGCTTGCTCCATGGCTCAACAGTTACCCGAAGCTCGCCAGTTACCCGCACGCCACACCCGCACGGCCGCCCCGCCCCGCCCCGCCGCGTCGCCCGCCGCACCTGCCCTGCCCTGCCCTGCCGCGCCGCGCGCCGGCAACATCAGTGGTCACACTGATACCGAAACGCCACGACATACCCTCCGGTACCGTCATCGGCGTCACTACCGCGGTAATTATGTCCAATGCGGTAGAAAACCCTGCTCACAGCA
>DASXDG010000340.1:0-6401 GCA_036490795.1 Streptosporangiaceae bacterium | reverse complement strand
CGCACGCGATGGGTGTGTGATTATCGGACATGGGCGTTCGGCCACCCCCGGGCATGCGAGGACCTGCCGTGGTCCTGACGTGTCCGGGGTGGTTCGCTTCCGGTATCACGTTCTGTAATACGCTGAACCGGCTGTGCGTCTACGAATGTATTGTTTCCGGTTCAGGTTGTACTATGCCGAAAAATATGCGCCATCTGGGGGTCTAGCGCGTAACATTCAAGAAACATGGCATTCCATCGATGACAAATCGTGACATAATCTCGGCCTAAACTGTGCGCGAGGGGGCATACGCTCCATGCAATCCGGAACTAGGCGTTCCGGGTACGGATGAGCCTCACCGCGTCCCGGGCGGGCTCGTGTGTGGTCGCTACAGCATGGAGGACAACCACCGATGCTATGGATAAACAGCGGGAAGCCGAGCTCGAGAGGGGGGCGGCGGTTCCGCTTCAAGGCGGCAGCCACGGTGGTCGCGGCCGCCGGGCTCGCGGTAGTGACGGCAGCTTGCAGCAGCAGCTCAGGCGGTTCTGGAAGCACGCTGTCCGGCATCAGCGGCAGCGGTATGTACGGAAGCCTCCCGGCCGCCGTGTCTGGTACTCAGCACACGGGCACGCTGAAGGTGGCCCTGCTCGGTGGCAGTCCGCCTGTGTACATCCTGCCGATCGTGCCCGCGGCCGACGGCAACATCTACAACGACTATGACTTCCAGCAGCAGCTGTACCGGCCGCTGTACTGGACGGTGAACGGCGACAACATCGAGGTCAACCCGTCGGAGTCGATGGCGAACACTCCGAAGTGGTCCAATGACGACAAGACCGTGACGATCACGCTGAAGGACTGGAAATGGTCCGACGGCCAGCCGATTACCTCCCAGGACCTCTCGTTCGCCTACTGGGAGCTCAAGGCAGCGGTCAAGGAGAGCCCGGCCAACTACGACGAGTATTCGCCAGGCCTGAGCATCCCCGATGACATCGCGAGTGTCTCTACGCCGAACGCCTCGACCTTCGTTATCAACCTTACGAAGACGACGAACCCGACCTATTTCGAGGAGAACGAGCTCTCCTCCGGCGGGCTGACTCCGATGCCGGCCCACGCCTGGGCCAAGGACTCGGCGAACGGGCCGACCCTGAGCTTCACCAACCTGGCCAACGCGGAGAAGATCTACAACTTCCTCAACACGCAGTCCAAGTCCCTGGGGACCTGGACGAGCAACCCGTTGTGGAAGGTCGTGGACGGGCCGTACACGCTGTCAGCGTTCAACTCCACCACCGGTAATTACACGATGGAGCCGAACAAGGGCTACAGCGGCCCGCACGCCACGACTGTCTCGCCGTTCCAGACCATTACCTACACGTCGGACGCCGCCGAGTTCGAGGCGCTCAAGACCGGGGCGGTGGACCTGGGCTGGGTCCCCAGCGACGATGTGCCCGAGGCGAAGTCGGTGTCCAGCGGCTACGACCTGTGGGGGTACCCGGGCTTCGGCTGGCAGGGTGCCATCTACAACTACAAGGACAAGACCGGCAACTTCGGTAACGTCATTAGCCAGCTGTACGTACGGCAGGCGCTGGCGCACCTCGTGGACCAGCAGGGCATCATCAAGGCCTACCTGCACGGCGCGGGCAGCGGCGGCTACGGCGTTGCGAGCGCGAATCCGAAGTCGACGTACACGCCGTCTGACGCGCTGACCGACCCGTACCCGTACAGCCCGAGCACCGCGTCCAGCATCCTCAAAGCGCACGGCTGGTCGATCGTCCCGAACGGAACCGACACCTGCACCAAGCCGGGGACGGCGGCGGACGAGTGCGGTGCTGGCATCCCGGCCGGTACCAAGCTGTCGTGGAACATGGTCTACTCCACCACTCCGGCGCTGAACGAGGAGATCGACACCAACCTGGCGTCGGTCGCCAAGAGCATCGGCATCGAGATCTCCCTTAAGGGCGACAGCTTCAACGACGTCACCGCCAACGAGAACGACGTGTCCACACCGTCGAACGACAACAGCTGGGCCATGTCGGACTTCGGAGGCTTCACCAACTCCAGCTATCCGACGACGGAAGGCCTGTTCAACACCGGGGGTTCGTTCAACATGGGCGGCTACTCGAACCCGACGCTGGACAACCTGGTGAACCAGTCGGTCTTCGGCACCAACCCGTCCGCAGTCCAGAGCGAGCTCTCGTACGTGACGACGCAGCAGCCGGTTATGTTCCAGCCGAACCCGGACTGGGACGGCAACGACGCTGGCATCATGGCGATCAGCAAGCAGATCTCCGGTCCGCCGGCTGACTTCGCCAACTACAGCCAGTATGCGCTGACCCCCCAGTACTGGTACTTCACGAAGTAACCGAATAGATTCGGGACTGCACATACCCGGGCGCCGGGGAGCCGCGCGGCCACAAGCCGCCGCGGTCTCCCCGGCGTTCGTCCGGGTACACACCACCCGGACCCCTGCTAGGAGGAAACGTTGCTCGGCTACATCGTGCGGCGGCTGGGTACCGCCGTGATCGTCGTAATCGGCCTGTCCATCTTGACATTCGGGTTGCTGCACGCCATCTACCCGTCGCCGGCCATCACCGTTCTCGGTCCGCACGCGACCACAGCGGTGATCGATGCGTGGAATAAGGAGAACGGGTTTTCCAACCCGTGGTTCGTGCAGTACCTGGACTATATGAGGAACCTGCTGCAAGGCAACTTCGGCTATTCCTACAAACTGAACCAGTCGGTCACCGCGTTGTTCTCGACGCGCTGGCAGGGCAGCCTGTACCTGTCCGGAGCCTCGCTCGTGCTGTCGGTGATCATCGCCCTCCCGCTCGGCATCTATCAGGCGGTTAAACGGAACACGGTTGGCGATTACGCCGTCACCAGCGCGGCGTTCGTGCTCTACGCGATGCCGGTCTTCTTCCTCGGGCTGATCCTCATCCAGGTCTTTGCACTCAACCTAGGCTGGTTCCCGACGGGAATCGGCAAGACGCTCAGCTTCTGGCAGGCGCTCGCCGATCCGCGTGACCTCACGCTGCCGGTAGCCACGCTCACGCTGATCTCGGTCGCCTCGTTCTCCCGGTACATGCGCTCGCAGTCCATCGACGTGTTGGCGCAGGACTACATCAAGGTAGCCCGGGCGAAGGGTCTGCCCGAGCGTTTGGTGCTGCTGCGGCACCTGCTTCGTAATGCCAGCCTGCCCATGGTCACGCTCATCGGACTATCGATTCCCAACCTCCTGGGCGGGAATCTGATCACTGAGTCGCTGTTCAACTACAACGGCCTTGGCCTGCTGTTTTACAACAGCCTGCAAACCTCGGACTACGATGTGATGCTCGCCTACACGCTCCTCGGCGCGCTGCTCACCGTTATCGGAAACCTCGTCGCGGACGTGGCGCTGACTGTCGCCGATCCGCGCATCCGGCTGGCCTGAGAGGAGACGAGACATGGCAACAATCCTCCCCCAGGTGCCTGGCACCGCCGTCGCCCCCGAGGGCGGCGAGATCGGGCCGGTGCAGAGCGGCTGGAAGCTGGCGGTCCGCGAGTTCACGCGGAACAAGCTCGCGGTCACCGGCATCGCGGTCTTGGTCTTCTTCATCCTCTTTTGTTTCGTGGGACCGGACATTTACCACGGCAACACCTTGGTGTCCAACCTGTTGGACACGAACTCTCCGCCCGGCCCCGGCAACCCGCTCGGCACCAATGATCAGGGATTTGACAACCTCGCCCTGATCATGGTCGGCGGACAGGCCGCGCTGGAGGTCGGCTTCTTCTCGGCGCTCGTCAGCCTCGTGATCGGCACACTGTGGGGCGCCGTCTCGGGATTGCTCGGCGGGATCGTCGACTCAGTGATGATGCGCATCGTGGACATCTTCCTGTCGGTGCCGTACCTGTTCGTCGTGATGATCGTGGCCGTCCGTTACGGCGCCTCGGTGCTGTCGCTGTCGCTGATTATCGGAGCGTTCACCTGGCTGGTACCGGCCCGGCTGGTCCGCGGTGAGGTGCTCAGCCTGCGAACGCGCGATTTCGTCTCCGCGGCCCGGGCCGCAGGCGCTCGCTCCGGTCGGCTCGTCTACAAGCACCTGATCCCCAATGCGATGGGGGTCGTGATCGTGAACGTGACCTTCCAGGTCGCGGACGCCATCCTGGTGATCGCCGCGTTGGGCTTCCTCGGCTTCGGGCTGCACTACCCGAACGAGGACTGGGGCGACCTGCTATCCAACGGCATCGGCTACATGCAGGACGGCTACTGGTGGCTCATCTACCCGGTCGGCGCCTGCATCGTCCTAGTGGTCATGGCCTGCAACCTGGTGGGTGACGGCTTGCGTGACTCGCTCGACGTCCGCCTCCGCCGCCGATAGCCACCCGAGCCCGCCAAGAGGAACGCGAAAAATGGCACCTGTTCTTGAGATCACCAATCTCTCCACCCACATCCAGCTGACCAGCTCCGTGGTGCAGGCCGTCGGGAACGTCGACATGCACGTCGAAGCTGGGGAGACCCTCGGGATCGTCGGCGAGTCCGGCTGCGGCAAGTCCATGACCGGCCTGTCCATCATGGGTCTGCTGCCGCCCGGCGGCTCCATCGTCGAAGGCTCGATCAAGCTGAACGGCCGCGACCTCGTCGGATTGCCCGACCATGAACTGCGGAGGATCCGCGGCAACGAGGTGGCGATGGTCTTCCAGGATCCTCTCACCTCCCTGGACCCGACTAAGACGATCGGCTACCAGGTCGCCGAGCCCGTCCGGCTTCATCACGGCGTGTCCAAGACCGAAGCGCTCGACCGTGCCGCCGAAGTGCTCTCCCTGGTCGGCCTGCCCCGGCCGAAGGAACGGCTCGGGGACTTCCCGCACCAACTGTCCGGCGGACTCCGTCAGCGCGTCATGATTGCCATGGCGCTCGCCTGTGAGCCGAAGCTGCTGATCGCGGACGAGCCGACCACAGCGCTCGACGTGACCATCCAGGCGCAGATTCTTGACCTCCTGCGGGACCTCAAGGACCGCCTAGGCATGGCGATGGTCCTGATCACGCACGACATGGGTGTCATCGCGGGCCACGCCGACCGGGTCAACGTCATGTACGCGGGCCGGGTAGTCGAGACCGCCGAGGCCGACGAACTGTTCCGCGGTATGCGCCACCCGTACACTCAGGCGCTGCTCGCCTCCATCCCGCTGCTCGGCTCCGACCGGGACAAGGCGCTGCACGCCATCGCCGGCCTGCCGCCGGACCTGTCCCACCCGCCGACCGGCTGCCGGTTCGCGGCGCGCTGCTCCTACGCCACGGACAAGTGCCGTACCGAGGAACCGTCGCTAACTGGCCCGGACGAGCATTTGTTCTCCTGCTTCCACCCGGTGGACGGCCCGCTTGAGCTGTCCGTGGTGGGGGAGAGCGGCCCGTCCGCAGAGGACACAGGACTCACCGTAGCCGCCGCAGAGAAGGCCGAGGCTGCGGGCGACGCCGCTGCGGGCGAAGAGGTCACTGACGCTCCCGTGGCCGATGTTCCGGTGGTCGAGGTCAGTGAGTCGGCTCCGGCCGGTGCCTCCCCGGCCGCGGCTCCGGGTGACCAGCCGCTCCTGGAGGTCAGGAACATCGTCAAGGAGTACCCGGTCACCTCGGGCGCGGTCCTGCAGCGCAAGGTCGGGGCGGTCCATGCCGTGTCCGGCGTCTCGTTCGACCTGCCCGCTGGGCAGACGCTCGGCCTCGTGGGCGAGTCCGGCTGCGGCAAGACCACGGTCGGCAAAATGATCGTGGCACTGGAGAAGCCGAATTCGGGATCGATCCTCCTGAACGGCACCGACGTGACCGCAATGAGGGGCGGCGAACTGCGCCGCAAGCGCCAGGACCTGCAGCTCATGTTCCAGGACCCCTACTCGTCGCTCGACCCCCGGATGCGGGTCGGCTCGATCATCCGTGAGCCGCTCGACATCCAGGGCATCGGCACGTCTGGCGAGCGCCGGGACCGGGTGTTCGACCTGCTGGCCGAGGTCGGGCTGCCGCGCAACGCCGTAGAGCGCTATCCGCACGAGTTCTCCTGCGGCCAGCGTCAGCGCATCGGCCTGGCCCGCGCGCTCACCCTCAGCCCGAAGGTGATCGTCGCGGACGAGCCGGTATCCGCGCTGGACGTGTCCATCCGGGCCCAGGTACTGAACCTGATGCGGCGCCTGCAGGCGTCCCACGGTCTTTCGTCGGTGGTCATCTCCCACGACCTCGCCGTCGTGAAGTACCTGGCCGAGCGGATCGGTGTGATGTACCTGGGCAAGCTCGTGGAGAACGGCTCGGCCGACGACATCTACGAGCGGGCCGCGCACCCGTACACGGCGGGCCTCATCGGGACGATCCCGGTGCCGGACCCGGCGACGGAGCGGGCTAAGAAAGGCGCCGCGATCAAGGGCGAGCTTCCGAGCCCGGTCAACCCGCCGTCCGGCTGCCG